>JBCAZN010000006.1:0-18221 GCA_038533035.1 Pseudomonadota bacterium | reverse complement strand
GTCGACGCATCGGCGGACTTTCGCTTTGCGGAACAGGCAACCTGGGAAGGCATCTACGGTATGCCACACGGCGCACCCGAGCTGCTCGACCAGTTTACCTGCACCTTGCCCGAGTTCACCGATGCGGTGACAACGCCGCATGTTGGTAACCCGGGCTGCTTTGCCACCGCGTCGATGCTCGCCACGGTGCCGCTGGTCAGTTCGGGTCTGACCGAACCTGAAGTATTTATTAGCGGCGTGACCGGCAGCACCGGCTCGGGCAAGAGTCCGCAGGCCGGTACGCACCACCCGGAGCGCAACAGCAACCTGTACGCCTATAAGCCGCTGGCGCATCGGCATGCTGCCGAGGTCGTACAAATTGCGTCGGCCGAGAGCGGCCAAAACGTTAAGGTTAATTTCGTGCCGCACTCCGGGCCGTTTGCACGCGGCATTCATGTCACGGTGCAGGCAAAAGCCCGCAGCGATGTCAGTGAGCAGCAACTCCGCGACGTTTTCGAAACAGCTTATGCCGACGCACCGTTTGTCGAGGTGGTCAGCGGCACACCACGTATCAAGAACGTCGTCGCAAGCAACCTGTGTCATATCGGCGTAGCCAGTGCAGCCGACACGGTCGTCGTTTTCGCCGCGATCGATAATCTCGTCAAAGGCGCTGCCGGTGGTGCGATGCAATGGATGAATCGGCTCTGGGGCCTGCCGGAAACCGCGGGACTTACCGCACCGGCACCGGGGTGGACCTGATGAACGATGCAATGAGTGATCCGCGCGTTCGCGAAGCCGGCGTAACGATCCCGGTTTACGGGCAGCTGCCGTTTGTGCCGGAGCGCGCGAGCGGCTGCGACATTTTCACGACTGACGGTCGGCAAATCCTGGATCTGTACGGCGGTCACGCGGTTGCGGCTCTTGGTTACGGTCATCCGCAGCTCGTCAATGCGATCAACGAGCAATCTAGAAAGCTGCTGTTCCAGAGCAACGCCGTGGCCCTGGATATTCGTGCCAAGGCGGCTGAAAACCTGATTCGTGTCGCGCCCGAAGGCCTTGAGCGTGTGTTCTTTGTGAACTCCGGCGCTGAAGCGAACGAGAACGCTTTGCGCATGGCGTGCATGGCGACCAAACGCAAAACCGTGCTCGCGATCACGCAGGGATTCCATGGCCGCACGGCGGCCGCGGCCGCGGTAACCTGGAACTCGGATCGCTGGTACGGTTTTCCGTCGCGGCCGTTCGACGTCGACTTCATACCGCGCGATGACTGCGACGCAGCCCGGCAGATGATCGACGACTCGGTCGCCGCCGTGATCTTTGAGCCCGTGCAGGGCGTCGCCGGTGCGCACGATCTGTCACCCGAATTTGTGCAAGCGCTGCGTGACGAGACATCAAGACATGGCGCGTTATTGATCGCCGATGAAGTGCAATCCGGCATGGGGCGCTGCGGTCACTTCTTCGCTGTGCAGGCACACGGCATTGCCCCCGATATTTTGACTGTGGCGAAGGGTTTGGGCGGCGGCGTGCCCTGCGGTGCCGTGCTTTGCGGACATGACGTGGCAGCGCAGTTCGGTGTCGGCGACCTGGGTACGACGTTCGGTGGCGGTCCCATTGCAGCGGCGGCCATCGCAGCGACAATCACCGCGATAGAGGCAGAGGGTCTGCTTGCCAACGTACGGCGCAGCGAGATACTGATCCGCGAGCACTGCGTCAATGGTCCGGTACGCAAGATCCAGGGCATGGGCCTGCTGCTCGGCCTGGTTTGCGATCGCCCGGCGATCGAGGTTCGCAATGCCCTGCTCGATCACGATATTCTGACCGGAACCAGCAGTGACCCCGAGGTCGTGCGCATTCTTGCGCCGCTGGTTCTGCAACCATCACACATTGACCGGCTGGCGGATGCTCTCTGCAACGTCGTGCCCGCTACCTGAGAAAAAGGATTTACCGATGAAAGCGTTCAACGACCTGGCTGACTTTTCGAGCGACGAAATTGCGGCACTGATCGAGCTCGCCGGCCGACTCGATAGTCATCCCGAGCCCGAGGCACTCAAAGGCAAGGTGCTGTCGCTGTTGTTTCTGAGCCCGTCCCTGCGGACGCTCTCCTCGTTCCAGGCAGCGATGACGCGTCTGGGTGGCGGATCGTTTGTGATTTCGCCCGACATGTCGATCCACGGCCTGGAAGTGCGCGACGGCATTGTCATGGATGGCGTTGCGGCTGAGCACATTCGCGAAGCCGTGCCGGTCATTGCGTCTTACGGCGACGCGATTGGTATTCGCGCCTTCGCGGATCGCCGCAAGATTGAGGAGGACATGGCCGAAGTACGCTTTAACTCGCTCACCGATCTGATTGACACGCCGTACATCAACATGGAGTCGGCGATGAACCATCCTTGCCAAAGTCTCGCCGACTGGAAAACGATGGACGATCTTGGACTACCGGCGAACGGCGGCAAGTTCGTCCTGAGCTGGGCCTACCATCCGAAAGCCCTGCCGCTTGCGGTCCCGGCCGCAACGCTGCACATGGCGGCCATGCGCGGTATGGACGTCACGGTTCTGCGTCCTGAAGGATTCGAGCTGCCGTCGCCGATCATGCAAAAAGCAATATTTGCAGCCGAGGAGTCCGGCGGTTCGGTGACCGAGACGAATGACCGTTCCGAGGCGATGGAAGGCGCGCACGTCATTTACGCGAAGTCCTGGTCATCAACGAAACATTATGGCGACAGGATCGCCGACCAGAAGCTTCGCGAAGCCCACCTCGACTGGTGCGTCGACGAGCCCTGGTTTGCGAATGCCAAGGACGATTGTCGATTCATGCACTGCCTGCCGGTGCGCCGTGGCGTTGTCGTCGCCGACGAAATTCTCGACGGCCCGCGCAGCGTCGTTATCGAGGAAGCCCGCAACCGGATGCTCGCGCAGATGGCCGTGCTGCACCAGATGCTCGGAGGTTCGTGATGTCGACCAAGAAAGATCGCGCGATTGTCGTTTCTGCGCTGAAACACGCGGCGCCCTACATTCGCCTCTACAAAGGCAAGGTCTTTGTCATCAAGGCTGGCGGCGAGGTGTTTGCGGACGCGGCGATGACCAATGCACTCATGGAACAGGTCGGCATTCTGCACCAGGTCGGAATCCGCGTCGTATTGATTCACGGCGGTGGTCCGCAGTCGACGGCGCTGGCATCGGCACTTGGTCTTGATACCACATTTGTTGATGGTCGCCGCGTTACCGACGCCGAGTCGCTAAACGTGGCCACAATGATTCTCAATGGCCAGGTCAATACCAAGGTACTGGCGACCTGCCGAGACCTCGGTATCCCGGCCGTGGGTATCAGCGGTGTCGATGCCGGCCTGATTCGGGCGCACAAGCGCCCGCCAGTGGAACGGGACGGCGATACGGCCGTTGACTACGGTTTCGTTGGCGACATTGACGGCATTGATGCCGACATCCTCAACAAGCAACTCGACAACGGCCTGATGCCCGTCGTCAGCCCGATCTCGTGCGACGAGTCGGGCACGATCCTGAACATCAATGCCGATACGGTCGCAGCGGCGATTGCCGCCGAACTCAATGCCGAGAAACTCATGCTCGCGACGGGCGCGCCCGGCATTCTCGAGGACGTCGACGACAGCTCTTCGTTGATCAGCTACATCGATCGCGCCGAGCTCGCCAAGTTGCGCGACGCCGGCAAGCTTGCCGATGGAATGCTGCCCAAAGCCGCCGCCATTGATGCCGCTATCGCAAACGGTGTCGAACGTGTGCATGTCATCTCTTACAAGATGCCAGACAGTATCCTTCTCGAGGTCTTCACGAACGAAGGCACCGGCACACTGGTTGTCGACGACATCGCCGCGTTGACGCCGGCCGAACAGGCACCCGGCGAATGAGCCGGCTGTGGGAAAAGGGCCTGCCGCTCGATGAACGCGTATTGCGCTACACCGCCGGCGAAGATCATGCGCTGGACGCACGGCTCGTGCCGTATGACGTACGCGGCTCAATTGCGCATGCAGAAATGCTCGCCGCGCAGGCGCTGATCTCGACCGAGGACTGCGCGTCGATTTGCGACGGTCTTAAAGCGCTCGAAAAAAACTTTGCCAACGGCGAGTGGCAAATCAGTCTCGAGGACGAGGATTGTCACACCGCACTGGAGTCGCGGCTAACGGACAGCATTGGCGAGGCCGGCGGTCGCCTGCACCTCGGCCGCTCACGTAATGACCAGGTATTGACGGCACTGCGGCTATACCTCGGCGATGCCGCCGAAAAAATCGCATCCTGCACCGCGAACCTGGGTGACGCGATCAACGGGCTTGCGAAACGCCAGGGCGACGTCGAGATCCCGGGCTACACGCACATGCAGCATGCGATGCCATCGAGTGTCGCACTCTGGTGCGACGGCTTCGCCGAGGCGTTCGCCGATGCAGAGGCGGGCCTCACGAGCGCGCGCCGGCGCATCAACAAGAACCCGCTTGGCAGTGCCGCGGGCTACGGCACACCGGGGCTAGCGCTCGATCGCGATGCCACCACGGCCAAATTGGGCTTTGCTGAAACGCAAAACCCGGTCACGGCTGCGCAATTGTCCCGCGGCAAAGCCGAGGCCGGCCTGCTGTTTGAGATCACCCTGCTGATGCAGGACCTGTCGCGCATGGCGAGCGACCTGCTGATGTTTTACACGCAGGAGTTCGCCTACATTACGCTCGCGCCTGACGTGACGACGGGTTCGTCGATCATGCCGCAAAAGCGCAACCCGGACGTGCTGGAGCTGCTGCGCGCGTCGTCGGCAACGGCCCATGCGTGCCTGAACGAGACACTGATGATTACGGCAAAACTGCCGTCCGGTTATCAACGCGACCTGCAGCGCCTCAAGCCGCCGCTATTCCGCTCGATCGATCTGGCGATCGACAGCGTCGATATCATGGCGTTCCTTCTCGAAGGCCTCGCGTTTCAGCCGGACAACATCAAACTCGATGAGGGTATTTTCGCGACCGCCGAGGCGTATCGGCTCGTACAAGAGCAAGGAATGGCGTTCAGAGAGGCTTATCGCGAGGTCGCAAAGCGCTATACTCGGTGACACTTATCACCGAGGTCTGATTCATGAAACGTCTTTCGATCTTCCTGCTGTTGCTTGCGGGTTGCGGCCAGAGTGGGCCACTTTACATTCCGGGTAACCCGAGCCGCATGAGCGTGCCACCGGAGAACCCCGAAAATATCCAGCAGACAGAACAGAACGACGACGAGGACGGCGGCTCGCCGGATTAAACCTGTCCATGACTGACCTTGTCCTGATCGACGGGTCGTCGTATCTGTATCGCGCCTATCACGCCCTGCCGTCGCTGACGAATTCCCAGGGCGAACCGACCGGTGCGATGCACGGCGTCCTGACGATGATCCAGAAACTGATCCGCGAAGAACAACCGGCGCATATTGCCGTCGTGTTCGACGCACCCGGCAAAACGTTTCGCGACGACATTTACGCCGAATACAAAGCTACTCGCCCGCCGATGCCGGATGACCTGCGCTCCCAGGTGCAGCCGATTCTCGATGCGGTCGAGGCGATGGGCCTGCCGCTGCTGCGCGTGACCGGCGTCGAGGCCGACGACGTCATCGGCACGCTGTGCAAACAGGCATCGGACAAAGGCTTGTCCACGCTCGTCTCGACGGGTGACAAGGATCTCGCGCAGCTGGTCAATGAGCACGTTACGCTGATCAACACGATGAATGACACGCGCATGGATCGCGATGGCGTCAAGGAAAAGTTTGACGTCTGGCCCGAGCAGATTGTCGACTACCTCGCACTGGTTGGCGACACGTCGGACAACATTCCGGGCGTGCCCAAGGTCGGCGCCAAGACCGCAGCCAAGTGGCTAAATCTCTACGACAGTGCCGACGGCATTGTCGAAAAGGCCGAGGAAATCAAAGGCAAGGTCGGCGAAAGCCTGCGCGACAACATCGAGCAGCTGCGCCTGTCGCAAAACCTCGCAACCATTCGCGCGGACGTCGAACTCGATTTGACTGTCGATGACCTGGGCCAGGAAGGCGGCGACATACCGGCATTACGATCACTGCTCGGCCATTACGAGCTGCGCTCGCTGCTGCGACAACTCGATGAGGCCGGCGAATCGCCCGCTGAGCCGGTCGAGGAAAAAAGCAATGTCGATTATGAAACCGTGCTGGACTGGAAGTCCTTTGATCGCTGGCTGAAGAAGATCAACAAGGCCGAGTTGACGGCGTTCGACACCGAAACGACGAGCATCGATTACATGCAGGCGGAACTGGTCGGCTTTTCATTCAGCGTTGCGGCCGAGGAAGCCTGCTACGTGCCGGTCGCACACGACTACCCGGGCGCCCCGGAGCAACTGCCACGCGACGAGGTGCTCGCAAAACTCCGCGACTGGCTGGAGAGCGATGACCATAAGAAGGTCGGTCATCACCTCAAGTACGACGCGCATATCCTCGCCCGCTACGATATCGCGCTCGGCGGCATGCAGTTTGACTCCATGCTCGAGTCCTACGTGCTGAACAGCGTCGCAACACGCCACGACATGGACTCCGTCGCACGCCACTACCTCGGGCGCGAAACCATCCATTACGAAGATGTTGCCGGCAAGGGCGCCAAGCAACTCACGTTTAACCAGGTCGATCTCGAAACGGCTGCGCCGTACGCAGCCGAAGACGCTGACATCACGCTGCAACTGCACAAGACGCTCCGCGAGCAACTCGAAGCTGAGCCTTCGCTTTGCAGTATCTACGACGAGATCGAGCAGCCGCTCGTACCGATCCTGCTGGAGATGGAAGAAACCGGCGTGCTGGTCGATCGCGACATGCTCTCGAAGCAGGGCTCGGAGCTTGCCAAAAAGATGGTTGAACTCGAGGGCAAGGCGCATGAGCTTGCAGGCGGGCCGTTCAACCTGGGCTCGCCGAAGCAGCTGCAGCAAATTCTGTTTGAGCAGCTCGAATTGCCGGTCATTCGCAAAACACCGAAGGGACAGCCATCCACGGCGGAAGATGTGCTGGTCGAACTCGCCAACGACTATGACCTGCCGGCCGTCATCATCGATTACCGCAGTGTCAGCAAGCTGAAAAGCACCTACACCGACAAACTGCCGTTGCAGATCGCAGAAAGCACGGGGCGGATTCACACCTCGTACCACCAGGCGGTTGCCGCGACCGGCCGGCTGTCGTCGACAGACCCGAACCTGCAAAACATCCCGATTCGCACCCCGGAGGGCCGCCGTATTCGGCAGGCCTTCGTCGCACCCGACGGTCACGTGCTGCTCGCCGCGGACTACTCGCAAATTGAGCTGCGTATCATGGCGCACCTGTCCGGGGACAAGGGTCTCCTGAAAGCGTTCGCCGACGAAATGGACGTGCACCGTGCAACCGCCGCGGAAGTGTTTGAAACGGCACTCGACGACGTCACCGCCGACCAGCGTCGTTCCGCCAAGGCGATCAACTTTGGCCTCATGTACGGCATGTCCGCTTTCGGCCTTGCCAAGCAGCTCGGCATTACACGCGGCGAGGCGCAGGAGTACGTGGACCTGTACTTCGATCGCTACCCCGGTGTGAAAGGCTACATGGACGACATCCGCGAGAAGGCCAGCGCTGAGGGCTACGTTGAAACTGTGTTCGGCCGCCGCCTTTACCTGCCGGAGATCAATGCGCGCAATGCGAACCGACGCCAGTATGCCGAGCGCAGTGCCATCAACGCGCCGATGCAAGGCACTGCGGCCGACATTATCAAGAAGGCCATGATTCGCGTGAACGCCTGGTTACACGACAAAAAGCCGGGCGCGCGCATGATCATGCAGGTGCACGACGAACTGGTTTTCGAAGTTCGCAGCGATGAAATTGATGACGTGACTTCCAAGGTCGTCGAACTCATGAGTTCGGCCGCCGAACTGTCCGTCGCCCTCAAGGTCGAGGCCGGCACGGGCCAGAATTGGGACGAAGCGCACTGACGTTTATTAGACTTTGTCTAAGATCTTTTACTCTATTTATCAACAACTTAAAGAGCCCGGGGAACTCCAGGGGCCGAAACGTCTCTAAATCTTCTGAGTGCGTAAGCCTCTCGCCTGTTTACCTCCCTAGACAGGCGTGCAACACGGTAACCCCAAGCCGGTTGCTTCTTCTGGCCCCGGGACGCTTCGCGTTTCGGGGCTTTTTATATACGCGGTGCGTTCAGGAATTCGGCGAGCTTCTTGCGCGCCTCATCTTCCCCCTGGTGCGACAAGGCCGAAAACTGCTGCACGGTTGCGACGTCACCCAGCTCTTTCCTGACTTTCAGCAGCGCGTTGGCCGCCTGGCCGCGCTTCAGCTTGTCCGACTTGGTCAGCAGCACGTGCGTTGGCAGCTCGACCAGTTCGGCAAACGCCAGCATCTGGTGATCAAACTCGGTGAGCTGGCGACGAATATCGACGATCAGGAATAATCCGCACAGGCTCTTGCGCGTCTCGAAGTAATCGGCCATCAGCTCGCGCCAGTGATGCCGCATTTTGTCCGATACCTTGGCGAACCCGTAGCCGGGCAGATCGACCAGCCGCTGTCCCTCCGCCAGGTCGAAGAAATTCACAAGCTGCGTGCGCCCGGGCGTCTTGCTGGTCCGTGCAAACTGCCGCCGGTTGACAATAATATTGATCGCGCTGGACTTGCCGGCATTGCTGCGACCGGCCATTGCAACCTCGGCGCCGCTATCCGGCACGAACTGGCTGGCGGCGTTGGCACTCTTGATAAATCGGGCTTCTGGGTACAGCGACATTGGGGTACAGCCGGGGGTTTGTGTGTATAATTTGCGAGCAACGGAAACATCATTCGCACCCGTGTTCAGGTGCAACCCATATACAAAGAAACAGGCGGTGGACCGTCGCCACCGCAGGAAAGTAACGGTTAGAAGATATGAAGATCAAGTTCGCAATGCTACTGGCAGCGTCGAGTCTACTGTATTCAGGCACGGCTACTGCAGAAAGTCTCGTCGAGGGCGACGCCGAAGCCGGCAAAGCCCGCGCCATCACCTGCACGGCCTGCCATGGCCCGGAAGGCATCAGCGCCAGCCCGCTGTGGCCGAACCTCGCAGGCCAGAATGCGCCCTACACGCTCGCGCAGCTCAAAGCTTTCAAGGCGGGCAAACGCATCGATCCGCTGATGTCCTCACAGGCCATGATGCTCAGCGACGAGGATATGGCGAACCTTGCGGTCTATTTCGAGAGCCTGCCAGCCGCTGTCCAGGCTGTGGCGGACATTGCAACCGTTGAAGGCGCCGAAGCGCTGTATCGTGGCGGCGATCTCGAAGACAAGACCGCCGCTTGCCTGGCGTGCCACGGACCGAGCGGCGCCGGCAACCCGGCGGCCAAGTATCCGGCTGTCGCGGGACAGCATGCGGCCTACTCGGCCAAGCAGCTGCGCGACTACCGCAGCGGCACCCGCACCACCGACGGCAAAACCCGCATCATGCAGAACATTGCTGCGACGCTCGATGACAAGGAAATCGAGGCACTTTCGTCATACATGCAGGGTCTACACTGAGCATGAAAAAGATTACATCGATAATGGCGATGCCAGCATTGCTGGTTTTTATCGCAGGCTGCAGTAACGAAGAGCCCGAAGCGCCGGCAACGAAAGAACCGGTCGCTGCCGTCGAGGAGGCGGTTCAGGAAACCGTCGAGGCTGTTGAGGAAGAAGTCGCGACCGAGGAAGAAATCGAGGTCGTCGAAGAGTCAGCGGGTGATGCCACTGATGCGGCTGACGAGGCGATCGTTCTGGCGCAGGCCGACACGGCGGAGACGCCGCCCAAGTGGAAGTTCCAGGAAGGCACACACTTCACGCGCCTCGTACCGACCCAGCCAACGATCGGCGGACCGGACAAGGTCGAGGTGACCGAGATCTTCATGTACACCTGCCCGCACTGCATGGACCTCGAAGGCTTCATGCAGAACTGGGAAGACACGCTGAATCCCGATATTCGATTCGAGCGCATTCCGGCCATCTTCAATCAGCTCGCGGCGCTGCATGCACAGCTTTACTACACCGAAGATGTGCTCGCGCGAAACGGACAGCTCGCCGATCGCCACGCGTTCCGCAACATGGTGTTTAACGAGATCCATCGGCGCAACAATGGCCTGACCAGCCAAGGTGCCATTCAGCGCGTTTTCGAGCGCGCCGGTGTCGACGAAAACACGTTCAACCGCACCTGGAACTCTTTTGAAGTCAGCCAGAGCCTGCGCAAGGCGGCCGACCTCGCACGCCGCTACGGTGTCGACAGCGTTCCGATGATCATCGTCAATGGCAAGTACCGCACGACGGCCAGCGCCGCCGGCAGTTACCCGGTGCTGATCGAAGTGATCAACGAGCTCGCCGCTCGCGAAGGCGCGCGATAATCTCTTAGCCGTTATCCTCGGCAACGATTTTCAGGGCGCCGTGTGCATCGCGGCGCCAGTATATTCGCTGTACTGTTTCCTTGACGGCCTCGTCCTCGGTCACGACCTTCTGAAACCGGCTCAAATAGAGATCCGTCTCGCCCGGATAACCCAGCAGCAGCAGGTCGCGGACGGCAACATCTTCGATGGGCGTCGTGCCGAGCGTTTGCAGTCTGAATGACGCCCATTCATCGCGCCCCATTCCCCAGCGCTCAAAGTCTTCATGGTAGTACGACAGGTAGGTGTGCATATCGCCGTCGGCGATGCTTTGTGCCCAGGTAGCAATCGCGGCTGCAAGCTCGTCGCCGAGAGCATCGAGGTCAGCCTGTGACACGCGATCAATACGCTCCGCGATGATTACCGGCGTTACACCATCCTCGAACTGCCCTGCCAGTTTCTCAAGGTCCTCGTTCGGCAACGCGATACAGCCGTCGGTATCGAGTGGCGGCCTGCGGCCGCCGCGGCGATCCACGCCGTGCACCCAGATGCCGTCACCGGTGCGTAGTAACCGCCGGTCCCATGCGTTCGGGTAGTCGAGGACGTACGCCGTGATGCCGTACTTCTCATGCAGCCTTTCGGTATCGAGCTGCTCGGTCACGATATACGTGCCGATCGGCGTACGCTGGTCGCCGACGCGCTCTTTTCCCCAGCCCTTCTTGCCAACGGACATGTAGAAGCTTGCTGCGAGTTCGATGTTTCCATCGACCCGTTCGTAACGATGAAACGTTGATTCCGCTGTTTCGGCAACGAAGGCCGACGGAACGGATTCCGGCAAGCGGATCAGCCACGCGGGCATACCGGTTTCCGCCACGGCGGCGGCCGGCAGCGACAACGCAAAGACCAGGGATACGAATCGGTACCAGGTGCCCATGCGACGATATTACAGGCCGAGCGAGGTCATGCTAAGGTTTGACTGCACTTTCGATCACCGGGTTTTACTGTGAAGCAACTCATTGTTTTATTCAGCGTACTTTTCCTCAACGTGACGGCACTCGCGGCCGACGACGACAACGCCGCTTTCGAAGCCATTGCTGATCGTTACGTTTCCGATATTCCGGTGTTCTCCCCGGTGTATGCCACACAAATCGGAGACCACAGCGCTGATCATGAACTGGATCAAGTCGATGACGCGTCACGACAACGCACACGCAAGATGCTCGAAAGCTATCTCGCTGAACTGGACGAGATCGATTTCGAGGCGCTGTCTCGCGCCAACCAGGTCGACGCCGCGATATTGCGGCATCAGCTGCGCGCGGATCTCTGGTCGCTGACCGAGCTGCAGGAGTGGGCCTGGAATCCGATTTATTACATCAACATTTCGGGCGGCGGTATCTATGGCCTGCTGGCTCGCGATTTTGCGCCGCTCGAGGATCGCCTGGTGAATGCCACAGGTCGGCTCGAGCAAATTCCGCGCCTGCTCGAGCAGGCACGCAACTCGTTGCAGCCGGAGCGCGTGCCAAAAATTCATGCCGAAACGGCAGTCAAACAGAACCCGGGGCTCAACTCGATTATCGACAGCATGATCGTGCCGCAGATGGACGTACTGAGCGACGAGCAACGGGCGCGACTCAATGCAGCTATTGAACTTGCCCGCGATGCCGTCGCCGAACAGCAGACCTGGCTCGAAGACGAATTGCTGCCGCGCGCGGCTGGCGATTTTCGTATTGGTGCCGAGCTGTATGACAAGAAACTCGCGTTCGCGCTGAATTCGCCACTGGGTCGCAGGGAAGTGGTCGCCCGTGCCGAGCGCGAATACGAGGCCGTACGCAACGAGATGTACGAGGTCGCGAAAGTAGTGTATCTCGAGAAGCACCCGTACACGGCGTTTCCCGATCAGCCGAACGAGGCCTACAAACAGGCCATCATTCGCGCCGGTCTCGAGGAGGCCTACCAGGACCTGCCGCCTCGTGATGGCATCGTTGACATTGCAAAGCAGCAACTCCAGGAAGCAATCGACTTCGTGATCGAACACAACATCGTCACGATGCCCGACGAGCCGGTCGAGATCATCATCATGCCGGAGTTTCAGCGCGGTGTGACGGTGGCGTACCTCGACCCCCCTGGCCCGCTGGATCGCGACCAGGCCGCATTCTACGCGGTTGCACCGTTACCCGGGCACTGGGACGAACAGCAGGTGCAGTCGTTTCTACGTGAGTACAATCTGTATTCGATCCAGGACCTGACGATTCATGAAGGCGTTCCCGGGCATTACCTGCAGCTCGCACTGAGTAACCGTTATCCGTCTATCCTGCGCTCCGTGCTTTGGTCCGGGCCCTTCGTCGAAGGCTGGGGCGTGTACGCCGAACAGATGATGATCGAAGAGGGTTACCAGGATCACGATCCGCTACAAAAACTGATCACGCTCAAGTGGTACCTGCGCGGCATTACCAATGCGATCATCGACTCAAAGATTCACGTCGACGGCATGAGCCGCGACGCCGCGATGAAACTTATGGTCGAAGGCGGCTTCCAGGAAGAGCGCGAAGCGGCCGGAAAGTGGGTACGCGCACAGCTGACGTCGGCGCAGCTGTCGACATACTTCGTCGGCTACCAGGAGCACCGCGAAATGCGCGACGCCGTGGCGGCAGCCTGGGGCGACGAGTTTACGCTACGTCGCTATCACGATGAGGCGCTTTCCTACGGCTCACCGCCTGTGAAGTATGTCCGTGCCCTGCTGCTGGATGAGCCCATCCCCAGCGACTGAGGGCAGCTCGGGTCTGTTGCCTGGGAAGACTCTTAGTCCCGTGTCTTGCGAATTCGACTGGCCAGGCGCGCCCAGTTTTCAAGCGAGTAAAGGTGCGCGTAGATATGCCAAAGGTAGCCATTTTCGTGCAGGTCGAAGATCGTGTCTTTGCCCAGTTCCCGCAACTTGCGAATATCTATCGCTGAAAATTCGGCGAGTGACTCCTTCTCATCGGAATCCGGCGCCGCGTACACAGCGGACTGCGTCGAAACCAGCTCGAGCTCGACCATACGTTTGCAAAACGCTTGAGTGTTGGCGCGATCTGCTTCGTATTGTGCGCAGAACTCCACTCTCTTGCGAACCTGCGGATGTAACTCATCGCCATCGAAGAACGGAATTTCCGGGTTTTCAGAGATCGCCGGCGAAGCGCTGTCAAATATCAGGGCCGCCTGATCTGTGTCGGATCGGGCGATCGCGAACGGGTAACAATTCAGGTAGGCCGGCACATAAGCATCGCCGTCCCAGGCGCCAGACTTGTTGATGAACAGGTTATCGCGATGCGGAAGACCAAGCATCGCAGCAAGATCCGGCGTTTCGTTACCGACGAATACAATCGGGTAGTACTTTTGGGCTGACACCAGCTCGGACAAGGTAACCGGCACCCCTGTCGCCTCACGCGCAAACTCAAAGTGGTCGTCTACGGCGGACAAACCGAGGCCGTCGTGCTTCCCTTTGGATAACAGTACGGGTGATTTGTACAGCAGCATGCGCCCGGAAAAGTCCGGCGCATCGGTGGAGTCGGTTGTCATGCTTTGCCCTGACTATCGCTTTAGCGGGCGGTGATTATATCGCAAGGGCGCGCGGCGATATACGCATGGGTTTTTCGAACGTAGTGGCTTTAATGCGACCCGGATTATTGGTTGCCGCTGCCGACAAAACCACCCACGCTTCGTGCGCCGGTGCGTTTCATGTTCTCGCGATCGTAAACTCGCACTGGCGTCGCACCATCTTCGGCGTCGTCAGCCGAGCGACGAATGCGACTACCAACGACGGTGCCTTCACTGTCGGGCCCGTAGGAATAAAGTACTCCATCGTCATTGGTTGCGCAGCCCGCAAGAAGCAGCAAACTCAGGCCGGAAATTGCGATAGTAACTGGTGCAATTTTTTTCATCGATCCTCTCCCCGTGTGCTCGGTAGTCCAGTGTTTGGATAGAGCCCACAGTCTAAAGTTCACTAATTATCTCACGACCACCAGGGCATGACAAAACAACTGACCTTCCATCTCGATACTCTCTGAAAAATCAACGCTTAAGCCGGCATCCTCGAATCGGGCGCACAAACCTGCGATGTCGTCATCGGTCAGCGCTGAGCCGAGCAGATCACGCATGCGTGCTACGAATAGTTGGCATTCTTCATCGATCGTATCGAGGTGTTGCAGTTTTTCATCGATACTCTGGTCGGCGCGTTGCGGGTCAAACACGCTCATAATGCTGCCGACATAATATGCAAGCTGTCCGGGGTCCCGGTACTGGCTCTGTGCATTATGCAATTTACCCGTGATGTGATTGATGTCGTGACGCAATGCCTCACAGTCCTCACATTGCTTCGGGTCAATTCCGCGTTCGCCTGCCTTCGCTGTCGCGAAAAGTAGTTCTTTGACTTTGGCCAACAGGCCAGATTTTCGACATTGCACGTCCTGGCGCACACCTTCTTTTGCCTGTTGCAGCACAACGGATGATTCGTGGTGCAGCATCGCCGCGAAAACAGCTTTATCGTCTTTGAGTAACCGCGCTGTCTCAACAACGGCATCCGCAATATCGGCGTACTCAAAACCGAACTGCGAACACACCAGGTCAAACTCGCCGTCAGGCAGTCCGGTCGCCTCTATGCGTGTTGACGTCAGAAAGTGTATACGTTCAAGCGCCGCTTCCAATTCCCGACCTTTGAGCGTCGCCCGTGGGTCCGTGGCCGCAAAATCAACACCGGTTATATTGAAATTGCGATCGTATTCGTCGCTGAATTCCAATGCCAGCAACGCCAGCGCGCCGTTACCCGTCGCAAGGTCAACAATCTGGGCATTGGCCGGCAACACGGCGAAGAGCTTTCGCCAAAAGTGCCGTACCACACCATCGTAATTCTGCTCGAAGCGACCCATAAAGGTCGTAACCGAGCCGGCCTGCCAAAAGTCCGACCATTGATCCGCGGTCAGCCGTTGGTTCACGTGTGAAACCAGAAGTTAGCGGCCACTGTGATTCGTGGTGCCTCGCCCTCATAGGGCTCGACGTGATGCATGAGGTAAGAGGGAAATATGAGCAGCTCGCCCGGGGTCGGGCGAATGCGCACCCCTGAGTAGGAATAGTCGCGGATCATGCCACCGTTTGCGGGGTCCTGATAGTACGCCGCCTGCGGACGCGGATCATGGAACACGATATGTCCGGCTGCCGCGTCGTTTTTCGGCACCACATCGCCGGGGTTGACGTAGTAGACAAGGCTCCACGACGCGTTTGGATGATTGTGCGGCTGGAAGTAGCCACCATCGCGCGTGACATGAAACCAACAGTGATTGCCGAACTTCAGCTTCGCCAGCTGTTCGTCTGTCAGCGCATTGACCTCCTTCACGAAAGACGCCAGGGACGCGTACAGAATGTCGCGCAGCTCAATCACCTCAGGCTCCGGACGCTTTAGGAAATCAAACTCGCTTTCAAAGACCGTTGCCGGCATCGGCTGCGGTGAATTCTTTTTTCGATGCTCCTCATTCTCGAGTGACAAGATACGTTTCTCGAGCGATGCATTTAGCGCCTCGACGTCGCCAAGCGTGACCCGGTAAAGAGGCGTCGCAAATAATTTGTTTATTTCGTCCATTGCTTACACATGGTCAATTGTGAAAAAGGCTCTGGAGGCTTGCCTCCAGAGCCTTAATTGTGCTACGTCAACTGCGAACAGTCGACAGGCATGCAAGATCTATCTTAGAACTCGTGCTTGTAGCTTGCGAAGATCGTCCGGCCTGCAACGTCGTACAGGAACAGTCCAGGACTGTCTTCCCATGTCGTGCCGTTTTCGAGGATAGGATCTTCATCGGCAATGTTACGCACACCCAGCGTCACGGAACCATCCCATGGCGTAATGTAGTTCAGCGTAAGATCATGGCGATTGTAGCTGTCCCAAACTCGCGTATCCGTTCCGTGGCTGTCAATAAACCTCGAGATCGTGTTTACGGTGAAGTCACCGTACATCCATCTCAGGTTCAGAGCTGCCTGGAACTTCGGCGCGCCTACAGACTCACCGGCAAACTCGACGCGCGGCTGACCTTCCAGCGTGATCTCGGAGAACTCGTCGATCTGTGAGTAGTCGATGTTCACGGAGAAGTCACCAGCGTTGTCGGTTTCCCAATCGTAGTGCGCCCGCACGTCAAAGCCCTTAACTGTCTGCGATGACAGGTTGGCAAACGGCTTCTCGATGAAGTCGATGACGCCCGGTACACCGCCTGGCAGGTCCGCTCCACGAACGATCCGAACACCTGGCGGCAATGCTACGCCGTCAGCGACGAGATCAATCGTCTCCTGAACACTCAGAGAGTTAACCTTGTTGGTCAGTTCAATGTTGAAGTAGTCAACGCTGAAACGCAGACCTTCGATCGGCTCGGCGATCACACCAACGTTGAACGACTCAGACTCCTCAGCCTGCAGGTCCGGGTTACCGCCCGTGAAGTTCTCAAACTGGAACTGCGGGCAGTCAGCATCGGCGATGCCCTGTGCACGGCACTGTACGATGTCGCGACCGTTGTTAAACGACTGTGACAACTCCTGGTACAGCTCGCTCAGATTCGGTGCCTTGAAGCCTTCGCCCCACGATGCACGGAAAGTTAGCTGATCGATCGGCGAGAAGCGCAAGCTGACCTGTGGCGATGTCTTGTTACCGAAATCGCTGTAGTCATCGTAACGCACGGCTACGTTGGCATCCAAAGTGTCCAGAAGCGGAATCTGGAGCTCACCAAAGGCTGCCCAACGATCGCGAACGCCGCCTGCGGAGTTACCGGCTGAACCAATAATGTTGCCTGCTTCACGCTGGCTGTCGTATTGATCCTGGTAGTCCTCGTCGGCCCATTCCAGACCAGCAGCCCAACCTGCGCTACCAGCCGGCATGTCCCATGCCTCGCCATCCAGCGTCAAGCCAGCGGCTGCATAGTCAGTCTCAATGTCACGCAGCAGCGTGGCAGAAGACTGAGCAACAGCGGCCAGGTGAGCCGGATCCTGCGACAGCGGGTTGTTCACATCGTAAGCACCGCTACCAGCAAGCTCCGTAATAACGCTGTCGATTACGTAGGTGTCACCTTCGTTGCGGTTGTTGTACTTGTAGAAACGTACGTACGCATCGTAGTTGATACCGGATTCGCCGAGCGCGCCTTCCGCACCGATTACGTTATCGAACTCGGTAATCGCGTGTGTCTCGTCGCGGTTGCCGTGACCGATGAAGCGGTGGAATGCGAAAATGTTACGCTCGCCACCCGTGATCTGGTCATCGACGACTTCGACAAACGGGTTTGTCGGGGCGTTAGCCAGTACGGTGAAGAAACCAACCGGCGGCGCGTAGCGGCCAAAGGTCTCTGCACGCGTCAAGCGGCTTTCAATGTAAACATTGTGGTCCGGCGACAATTCGTAGCTGGCATTGAGGAACGTTGAAATTCTCTCGATACCACCCGTCATCATCGAGCGGTTGGCGTAAGCAAATCCACAACCTTCAGTCGCCGGTGCGCCGAAGAACGGGCCGGTCAGCGGAACGTAGATTGACGGATCGCAATCGCCGAGCTGGAACGCGCCCGAGAAGTCGGTTTCGAATCCGGTGTTACCACCAACCGAAACACCTGTCGTGTCCTGAATTCGAGGACGTCCGCCAGCCGGGTTGTCACGAACCTCAGCAGCTGAGTAGAAACGATCCGCGTCGAAAATCGGGTCGCGCTTGTAGTACTCGCCCGAGAAGACGATCGACGAACGATCCGAGCTCGAACCGATTGTAAGGTTCGCGTACTGCGTTTCTGCACCATCCTGACTCGGAACTTCCAGTCCAACCTCGGCCTCTGCACCATCAAAATCTTCACGGAAGATAATGTTGATAACACCACCAATCGCGTCGGCTGTATACGGTGCGGACGCGATTGGTGG
>JBCAZN010000005.1:0-18711 GCA_038533035.1 Pseudomonadota bacterium | reverse complement strand
CTCAAGCGTCATTGTCACTGTCGGTAACGTCGGCGCGGTTTCCGTGCCCGTCATGTCTGGCGACGTGAGCAGGAACGCGCTTACTATCCAGAGTGCGGCACCCGCTGCAATGGCCGAACCGAACCCTGTCAACATCCAGCGATTACGTTGGCGGCGCGTGCCTTCGTGCGTGGCACGGACGAGCGCCTGGTCGTAAAAATCTGCTGCAGCTGATGGCATCGGATAGTCCTTTAACAGTGCCGTGATCTCGCGATCTTCCTGATCTTGTGTGTCGTTCTCGTTTTGCATGGTTTTGTTCCTGCCTGACCCCTTACACGATGCGCGTCAGGAAAAGGTTCCATCGTTCGTGAGGATTTCACGTAATCTGGCGCGGGCGCGGTGCAGCCGGGACTTGACCGTGCCGATCGGTATGCCAGTAATCTCTTGAATTTCAGTGAGTTTGTAGCCTTCCGTGTCGTGCAGCAGCACGATCAGCCGGTGCTCATCGGAGAGCTGCTGCAGGGCATTGCCGAGGGCCCGGATGCGTTCAAACTGTTCCTGGTCGAGCTCGAGGTTGTCGGCACCGGCCAGACCCGCAAGACCGTCGCCGGCCAGCTCGCCTTCCTCGACCATCAGCAGACGGCGCCTCGTGAAGCGACGCTTCTCGTCGATAAAGAGGTTGTACATGACGCGGCACAGCCAGGCGCCGGGCGCGTCGATGTCGACCAGGTCATCGAGTTTGCCGTAAGCCTTGATAAGAAGTTCCTGGAACAGGTCTTCGGCCTGATCCTTTGCGCCGGTGAGCCGCCACGCGAGACGATACAACCGGTCGAAGTGCGGTCGTACGAGGGTCTCGAACGTTTGGCGTGGGTCGCTTATGGTGCTGTTCCCTTCCTTACGAAGACATAGTTTCGGTGGTGAATACCCGGCTTGACGTGGCTCAAGTTCGCAAATTCGGAAAAATGTACGAATTTACCGCGTGCCTTGTTGAACAGGCTGCTGTGATCCTCGGGCGTAACGTGAAAGAACCAGCCGTCGTAGCCCAGTCCCGTCAAATAGTCGAACAGCTCGCCGTCTTCTGCCTCGGCGTCGTGGCATTCGAACAGCAGCGCCGGCATGTCTCTTCGCAACAGCTTTTCGCCGCCTTGAAATACCGGCAGCTCATGGCCTTCGACATCGCACTTGATGAAGCTCACTGTAGCAACGTCATTGCTCTTGATGTAATCGTCGAGTCGAATCACCGGAATCTCGATGCTTTCGAGATTGTCGCCGTCTTCAAACTCGAAACTGGCCATGCCGGAACCGGCTTCAGGACGGTGCATGGTCAGCGTGCCCGGCTGCGACGACAAGCCCTGGTTTACAAGCGTCATGTTGTCGAGACCGAAGCTCTCTTTAACCGCACTAAGGTGCTGGCCGAGTTCCGGTTGAGCCTCGAACGCAATCAGGCGACCGTTCGGGCCGGCTGCGCGTGACATATAGATAGAGAACACGCCTTTGTTGGCGCCAATGTCGAGAACCGTTGTTCCTGCGAATCGCCCTTCCCGCACGTACTTGATCGACGGCGCTTCAGACTTGAAGCGCAGCCGCCAGCAGCGGTGCACCATGTGCAGTTTGTCGCGAATTGAGAGGGTCATCGAGCACGATTGTCGCACAGGAACCGGGGTCTAGAGTGGGGCTCCGACGGGTCGGCTGAAGCCAGCCTTCTGTCGTTCGACGGCCAACCAGCGCTCAAAGTCCTGCCGCACAGCAAGATATCGGGGTGTACTCCGTATTGGCTCGAACAGTGCGAGCCGCTGGAAGCTTTCCCACGTGGTGTAGTTATTGGCGGCCGCCAGTCCCTCGATAACGTCGAGCGCCTTTGCGTGTTCACCGAGTGCCATGTAGCAAACTTCCTGGCCGTGTTCGAGCGGGCGCTTGCTGTACTTCGGAAACTCGCTCTCTATAATTTGAACAGCTTGCTGCGCGAGTTCTGTGCCGGTTTCGACGTCTCCGGATTCAATCAGGAGCCAGCTCACAAGGCAGGTTGATGTTGAGTTACGCGCTGTCATCTGTTGCCAGTTCGCTGGGTCCTCGAGATCGACATCAGAGAAAGACCGCCTGATCAGGTTCATCGCGAGCGCATTATTGTCGACCATGGCCGCGTGGTACGCCGCGAAAGCGTCAGCGTAGTCGAACGTCCGTCCGGCGAGCCGCTGCTCGATCAGCGACGTTGTACGCGCGGCGTCGCCCTGGCTGGTCGCCAGCATAATTTCAATGAGCGCTACTGTTGTGCTCTCGCCAGCGGTGTTTTGAAGATCTCGCACCAGGTCTTGTGCCGCATCGCTTTCGCGCAACAGCAGCAAATTGGCGACCTGCTGAAACTTCGACCACAGATTGCCAGCGTCAATTTCGACAATCTGCTCGAGATGCTGCAGCGACTCGGCAATCTCTCCCCTGGCCTGGCTGACATTGACGAGGCTGATCATCAGCTCGGGGAAGTTCGGGTGAATGTCGAGCATCCGTCGCGAGAATGCCTCGGCCTCTTCGTATTCGCCGCGCGTTTGGTAAACGAGTGCCATGTTTGCCGCGATAATAGCGGAGCGCGGGTCAAGCTCGAGTGACCTTAACCCGTATGCACGCGCATCATCGAGGCGCAGCACATTGTCGAGCAATGCATTGGAGAGCCAGTGGTAGCTGGTCGCGTAGTTCGGGCTGAGCTCCGTCGCTTTCAGTAGTTCTGCCTCACCGCGCGCGTGGTCGCCCGTCCGATTGTAATAGACACCCAGTGATGCGTGTGCTTCGCCGAGCGTCGGATCGAGCGCGAGCGCCTTGTCGAGCGCAGCTTTGGCGGCGGAGCGGCTCTCCTGTGGCGGCGACCCGGCGTAGACCAAGAGCAAATGGTGCGAGTCCGCCACACCCACCCACGCAAGGGCAAAGTTCGGGTCCAGTTGGACGGCACGCTCAAATTCCGCTAGCCCAAGCTCCAGCCTGCGTCCTTCCCGCGTTGCCAGGTGCTGCCGCCCGCGCATGTAGGCATCGAGCGCGTCCAGGTTTTTCGTCGGGGCCGTATCGATGCGCTGCTGTTCTTCTGGCGTCAGCGTTGCATGCAGTGCGTTGGCGATTGCGCTGGATATTTCGCTCTGGATTTCGAACAGGTTTTCGGCGGTTAGCTCCCGATCGTATATCTCTGCCCAAAGGTGGTCGTCGGTACCGGCGTCGATAAGCTGCATATTGATGCGCACCTGGTTACCCGCGCGCTGCACCCCGCCTTCAAGCACAGTTGCGACGCCGAGCTCGGCCGCAATCTCCGGAATTTTCTTGGTTGTGTCTTTGTACTCCATGACGGAGGTTCGGGAGATCACCTTCATCGAACCAATCTTCGCGATGGTAGTGAGCAGGTCATCATGCATTCCGTCAACAAAGAACTGGTCTTCTTCTCGGTTGCTGCGGTTCTCGAAGGGCAACACGGCGATCGACAGGTCGCCGACCTCGGCTTCCGCCGCGATTGCCGGTTGCGCGGCTTGCGATACGTCCGACCGCGAGGAACGCGACTCCCACACATAGTAGCCGAGCGCCACGACGAGCAACCCGGTAATGACGTGGTTGAGCCTGCGCCCGGTTACGTGTGTGATCGACGCCGTGCGATCGATCTCGGATTCTTTCTTGATACCGTCGGGCGTGACTTCGTAGGCCCAGGAGAAAATTATGACAACCGGAAACCCGAGAGCGAACAGCAGCATCAGGGTCTGAATCACCCAGTCCGGCGCCTCGATGTTCTCCAACACGAGATCGGCAACCTGGATAACCACCCACGCCGCGATGACGTAAGCGGTGCTTACGCGTATGACGTTTCTACGGCTGAGTTCTCCAAGCAATGACACGCAGACTTTCTCCGTTCCGGTGCGAAACGGAGTATAGAACGGAAATAGCTCTAGATGTTGATCTGCAGCAGGAAGTAGTGGTCTATCAGCAACGCCGCAAACAGATAGGCCAGGTAGCTGATCGAGTACTTGAACGTTGCCATCGGCAGTTCGTCGTTTTCGGGCTCGCGATACATCTTGATGGCGTAGTAGAGAAAGTACGCACCCAGCACCACGGCCGCGGCGAGATAGATCAGCCCGCTCATGCCAATCAGGTAGGGCATCAGCGTCACAAGAAACAGCAGGATCGTGTAGAGAAGAATACTGAGTCGCGTGTATGCCTCACCGTGCGTGACGGGCAACATTGGAATGTCGACTTTGGCGTATTCATCTTTGCGTGCGATAGCCAGTGCCCAGAAGTGCGGTGGTGTCCAGACAAACACGATCAGGAACATCAACAACGCGCCTGCCTCGATCTGGTTGGTGACCGCGGTCCAGCCAAGAATCGGTGGTGCAGCGCCGGCGGCTCCGCCGATCACAATATTTTGCGGGGTCGCACGCTTGAGCCACGCCGTGTAGATGACGGCATAGCCGATCAGTGAAAAGAACGTCAGGATCGCCGTCAGCGGATTGACGAGAAACCACAGGATCAGCATTGACAGGATGCACAGCGCCGTGGCGAAGGTGAGCGCTGAACGTTCTGTGAGCCTGCCCTGCGGCAGCGGTCGACCCTGGGTGCGCATCATCTTGATGTCGATTCGTGCATCGAGCACGTGGTTATAGACGGCAGCTGAAGAAGACGCGAGAAAAATACCCAGTGAACCGAACACCAGCGGGACAGCGCCGGGCCAGCCGGGAACCGCTACAAACATGCCGACGATCGCGGTAAACACGATCAACATGACCACACGCGGCTTGGTCAGCTCGTAGTAGTCACGCCAGATTGGCAATGTTTCAACGGTGGTGTTCAATGGTTTCTGCTTACCCTATGCGCGACAGCCTCAGCAGCCGCTTGATGTCATCCACCATATCGCGCGGATTCATCGTCGGTTCGAAATACATCACGAGGTTCCCCAGGGGATCCATCAGGAAGTATCCACCCTCTTCGAGACGCGCAGGTTTCTTGTTCTTGAGCAGTTCGGAGAAACTGCCGTCTTGCGCTGTAATCAGGCCTGCGTGCTCGTTTTCGAGGAATACTGTATCGGGCGCGCTATTGCCGTGCAAGAAGACGCGCACCACGCGCTCCATTTCGCGGCCCAGCATCAGGCGCGACTGCCGGGTCGTATACAGTCCGTCCCGGCAGGCCTCGTCGCAATCGCCCTCATTCACGTACACCAGCGCCCAGTGGCCGTCGGCGGCCTGCGCGGTCTGCGACCCCGGTAAAGTCTCGACGACGTTGACGATCGGCTCGAGCAGCGCGCCCGCGTTGACGCGCCCTTCTGGCGTCAGCGAGCCGCTGTAATACATCCAGGTGGCGACCGCGAGCGGGCCGAAGAATACGGCCGCAATCACAAATATCTGCAGGCGGGCCCACGTTGTCTTTTTCTCGGGCATCAGACGAATTTCCGACGTTTGTAATTCCACAGCAAGAGCCCAAACAAAACAGCCGCCATCGCGAACCACTGGAACGCATAGCCAAAATGCTTGCTCGGGCCGAACTCTGTCGGCACCCAATGTCGAAAGAAGCCGTTTTCCTCTTCCGGCGTCATGAGCAACACGAACGGGTGCACGTCGCGTCCGAGTTCTGCAGCAACGTCATCGAGCGACGGATACACGGCATGTTTCGGCCAGGTGGCGGAAGGCTCGAACGCCTCGCCCATCTTGTAGCCGGCTTTTGGCAATGAGCCCGCACGCCCGCGAACCTGCAGCGTCTCTTCTGTAACCTCGAGCGAGGTCGAGTCGAAGGCGTTCGTTTCTATCCAGCCGCGATTAACGAGTAGCACGGGCACGTCGGCGCCAAGTTCCAGCGGCGTTATGACGTAGTGACCGCGGCGATGATTCATGATGATGTTGTCGAGTACGATCTGGTGGCGCGAGTCGTATCGACCCGTCGCACGCAGATGCTGAAACGAACGCACCGCTTCGCCGCTCTGCCACTCGCTGAAACTCGCGCTGTCCTCATAAAGCTGCTGCGTTTCGCGCTTTTCCATGCCACGCGAAATCTGCCAGACCGAAAGGCCGAGGAACTGCACGACGAGCAGACCACCGACAACAAGTGGCAACCAGGACGGTAATGGTTTTTTCGTGTTCACGGTATACTGCGCGCTCTCTGAATCAGTAACGGACCATCATGAAGTCTATTGTTATCGTCTTGCTCGTCGCGATCCTTGTCACGCTTGGATCGGGACTTTTTTATCTATCTGGCAACGAGCAGGACTCGAAGAAACTGCAACAGGCAATGCGAGTCAGGGTCATCCTGTCCGCGGTGCTGATTGTCTTCCTGATCGTCGGTTACTTTCTGGGATGGACCGACGGATAGAGTCTGAAAGTCAAAAGACCCGCTGGGGAGTCAATAACGGAATGGCTCGCTTCGCTGCGCTTTATTTCCGTTATTGACTCCCCAGCGGGCCATTCCAGTATCAACCCCTGCCCATTTGGTTCGGCGCTACATCCAGTAGACGAAGACGTACAGTCCGACCCAGACGACATCAACAAAGTGCCAGTACCAGGCGGCCGCTTCGAACGCGAAGTGATTCTCGGCCGTAAAGTGTCCTTTCATCACCCGTAGCCAGACGATCAACAAAATGATCGCGCCGAGCGTTACGTGTAGCCCGTGAAAGCCGGTCAGCAGATAGAAGGTCGATCCGTAAATGCCGGTCTCGAGCGTCAGGTTCAGGTCATTATAAGCGTGGATGTACTCCTCGCCCTGCAGGAAGACGAAGATAAAGCCCAGCACGATCGTCGCCGCGAGGAAAACTTTGAGCTGCAGGCGATTGCCTTCGATCAGTGCGTGATGCGCGATCGTCGCCGTAATCGATGAGGTCAGCAGCAGTGCCGTGTTAATCAGCGGCAAGCCGAACGGGCCCATCGGGTCGTAGTCGCCGCCCACATTGCCCGGGCCGTTCGTGGGCCAGGTCGATTCAAAGCCCTGCCACAACACGTAGTTTGTGAAGAAGTTGTTGCTGTCGCCGCCGAGCCACGGAATCGACATGTTGCGGGCGTAAAACAGCGCGCCGAAGAACGCCGCAAAGAACATGACTTCCGAGAAGATGAACCAGAACATCCCCTGGCGGAACGACTTGTCCACCTGCTCGTTGTAGTAGCCCTTCTGGCTTTCGGCAATAACTTCCGAAAACCAGCCGGTCAGCATGAACACCATGATGCCGAGACCGCCGAGCATCGCGTAGAAGCCCGCGTCTGCGCCGTTCAGCCAGCTGGATACGCCGACCATCATGAACAGCAGGGCAACCGAGCCAACGATCGGCCACTGGCTGCCATGCGGCACGTAATAAATGTCTTTCGAGTGTGTAGCCATGATTCGTCTCTAAAAGAGTCTGTTACGGGTTGTTCGACGCCAGCTGCGTGGTGTCGAAAAATGTATAGCCGAGTGTGATGGTGTCGACGTAGTCCGGGATGTTCGGGTCAACGATGAACTGCAGCGGCATCGCGCGTTCCTCGTTGGCCGCAAATTCCTGGCTGTCAAAGCAGAAACACTCGATCTTCTGAAAATGCTCCGCGGCCGCGACCGGCGCAACACTGGGAACGGCCTGGGCAATGGTGTCGCCGCCCGTCAGGTTTTTTGCCGTAAACGTTGCGTAGTACATCTTGCCCGGGTAGACCGTCATCGAGTCAACGTCGGCAGCGAACTCAAACTGCGCGTACTCGTTGATCGTGGTCATAAACTCAACACGAATCTCACGCGTCTCGTCGGGCCTTTCCGTTACTGCAACCGCTTCCGTATTAGTACGACCGCCAAACCCCGTGATCTCGCAGAACACGTCATACAGAGGCACCAGCGCGAAGCCGAAAGCAAAGCTGCCCGCGACGACGAACAGCAACTGCGTTACGAGTGAGCGGTTGCTACTACGCACGCAGCACCCCCATCGCGATAAAGCCCGCATAAACCGCAAGCGCAATCAATGCCACGAACAGCGTCGTGCGGCGAATGCGTTTTTTGCGTTCGAGTTCGTCCATGGTCTAGTCGAATGACTCGTCGGCAATACGGTGTTTCGGCGGCGTCGTGAACGTGTGCCACGGGGCCGGCGACGGGACGGTCCATTCAAGACCGTGCGAACCTTCCCAGACGCGGTCCGTTGCCTTTGCGCCCTTCTTCGCGGTGAGCAGGACGTAGACGAAGATCAGCTGCGACAGTCCGAAACCGATAGCGCCGATGCTGGCCCACAGGTTGAAGTCAGCGAACTGCGTGGAGTAATCCGGGATACGACGCGGCATGCCGGCCAGTCCCAGGAAGTGCATCGGGAAGAATGTGAGGTTCACGAAAATCGTCGACGCCCAGAAGTGCAGCTTGCCGACCTTCTCGTTGTACATGTGCCCGGTCCACTTTGGCAGCCAGTAGTACGCAGCCGCCATGATCGCGAAGATCGAGCCAGGTACGAGTACGTAGTGGAAATGCGCAACCACAAAGTAGGTATCGTGGTACTGCACGTCGGCCGGCGCAATCGCGAGCATCAGGCCCGAGAAGCCACCGATCGTGAACAGGAATACAAAGCCCAGCGAGAACAGCATCGGCGTCTCGAAGGTCATCGCACCGCGCCACATGGTGGCGATCCAGTTGAAGATTTTTACGCCTGTCGGAACCGCGATCAACATCGTCGCGAACATGAAGAACAGCTGGCCCGTGAACGGCATGCCGACCGTGAACATGTGATGCGCCCAGACGATAAACGACAGGAACGCGATGCAGGACGCGGCGTATACCATCGAGTCGTGACCAAACAGCTTCTTGCGTGCAAACGTCGGAATGATCTCGGACACGACACCGAAAGCCGGCAGGATCATGATGTAAACCTCGGGATGACCGAAGAACCAGAAGATGTGCTGGAACATGACGGGATCGCCACCACCGGCCGCGAGGAAGAAGCTGGTGCCGAAGAACTGATCGGTCAGGAGCATCGTGACGGCACCGGCAAGTACCGGCATGACAGCAATCAGCAGGTAAGCCGTGATAAGCCAGGTCCATACGAACATCGGCATCTTCAGGAGCGTCATGTCCGGCGCGCGCATATTGATGATTGTCACGATGACGTTAATGGCGCCCATGATCGACGAGAGACCCATCAGGTGGACCGAGAAAATCAGGAACGGGAACGCATCACCGGTCTGCAGTACCAGCGGCGGGTACATTGTCCAGCCACCGGCCGGCGCGCCGCCCGGCATAAACAGCGTCGACAGCAAAATGCCGAACGCAACCGGCAGAATCCAGAACGACCAGTTGTTCATGCGCGGCAACGCCATATCCGGTGCGCCAAGCTGCAGCGGAATCATCCAGTTGGCAAGGCCGACGAACGCGGGCATGACGGCGCCAAACACCATGATCAGCGCGTGCATCGTCGTCATCTGGTTGAAAAACTCGGGATGCACGAACTGCAGTCCCGGCTGAGCCAGCTCGGAGCGGATGACCATGGCCATCGAGCCGCCGATGAAAAACATGACGAGGCTGAATATAAGATACAGCGTGCCAATGTCCTTATGGTTGGTCGAGAACAGCCAGCGCTTGATGCCGGCCGGCGGTCCGTGGTCTTCGTGATCGTCTACGAGATGATCATCTGCTGTAGTCGCAGTACTCATTACTTGTTACTCCATGCCAGCAGCGGCAGCGCTGCTGATCTGTGAATCGCTATGACTTGCAACCCAGGCCTCGTACGCCTCGGGCTCGACGACTTCGACAACGATCGGCATGTAGCCGTGATCCTTGCCACACAGTTCGGCGCACTGGCCGCGATAAGTGCCAACCTCGTTGGCGCGAAACCAGGCGTTGTTGACCATGCCCGGAATCGCGTCCTTCTTGATCGCGAGGTCCGGCACGAACCAGGCGTGGAGGACGTCATTCGAGGTAAACAGCAGGCGAACTTTTGCGCCTTTCGGCACGACGACGGGGTTATCGACCTCAAGCAGGTAGTTGTCGACGGCAAACGGATCAACTTCGGCATTCAGGCGGCGTGCCTCAAGGCTCGAACGCGACAGCGATGAGTAAAAATCAACGTCGGTGTCCTGGTACTTGTAGTGCCATTTCCACTGGTAGCCTGTGATCACAATCGACAGATCCGGGTCGCGGTCGTCCTCGAGCTTGATCATCGTCTCGGCGGACGGTACGGCCATCAGCACCAGGATGATCACGGGGACCGCCGTCCAGATGACCTCGGCCGTTGTCGAGTGGGAGAAGTCCGCGGGCTCGGCGCCCTGCGACTTGCGATGCTTGAACAGCGAATAGATCATGACGCCGAACACGACCACGCCGATCGCCACGCACCACCAGAACACCATCATGTGCAGGTTGTACGTCTCGAGACTCAGGTCGGTGACGCCCTTGGACATGTTCAGTGCCCAATCAGCCTTCGCCGTACTCGCCAGTGCCAGACCGAGCAAGCTCAATAACGTATTTCGTATCATCGGTTGTTCACCCTGCGAACAGCCGTCGCTGTCGCAAAAAAATGTTCATTTCCACAGGTTTAGACAGGTCATCCGAAGAATTCGAGAGACTCCGGGAGCGCCCGGAATGCGCCTGCCAGCCGGCCCGGCCGGGAGCACCAGCCAAAAAGCGTGCGCAGTGTACTGAAATCGTGATCACCATGCAATCCTGAAGAATTAATATGGGCGGCCCTAATTTCTTCAATAACAATAAGTTATGGAACCAAACGGTAAACAACCGTTACTACTTTCTCCGTATCGGAATCGAGTCAGGGTCGACCCCCCAGCGGGTGGCATCCTGGCGCGGTCCGGCACCCCAGCAATGGCCATAAACGAGCTCCAGATCGAGACTGATGCCGGGTGCGGAGCTGCGCGCCTCGAGCGCCTGTGTCATATCGCGAAAGCGACGTCGGCCGGTTAGCCCGGGCGGGCGGCCTGCCAGTGCGTTGCGGCCACCCATCGCGGACAGGTCGTCAAACAAACTTGGTGCATTGCGATAGCTGACTTGCAGGCGGTCGACGTCAAGCACCGGGTCACGCAGGCCGGCACCGACCAGGCCATCGCCAATGTTGTGCATGTCCGAAAACCGGTTCACATGTTCGTACTGGTCGATACCCGACCAGGCGTCGCCAAGCTCGGCAAGACTGTCGGGGCCGAGCGTTGCAAACGCAAACAATCCTTCCTTGCGAAGCACGCGGGCAACTTCGGTGAATACCGATTTTGGCTCCGTGACCCACGGCAGCATCAGATTGCTGAAGATCACATCGACCGACTCGTCGGCGAACGGCAACGCGGCGGCGTGCGCCTGAACGAACGATGAGCGTGCAAACCACGATTTACGACGTTTGCCTGCCGCGAGCATGTTGGCCGACGTGTCGACGCCGACAACGTGCGCGCGGCCAAAGCGTTTGCTGAGTTGCGGCATCGCGGCGCCGGTCGCGCAGCCGAGGTCGACAACGGTTGCGGCTTTTGTCGTCAGCCCCTCGAGACGTGCGAACAGACCCTGGCGGGTTTCGGCGTGCACAAAATCCACGGAGTCGAACCGGTCGGCGGCACGATCAAATCGGCGGCGCATGTGGCGGTCGTTGAGCATG
Organism: Pseudomonadota bacterium; assembly: GCA_038533035.1. Taxonomy (GTDB): domain Bacteria; phylum Pseudomonadota; class Gammaproteobacteria; order Steroidobacterales; family Woeseiaceae; genus UBA1847. The sequence goes on along the minus strand of JBCAZN010000005.1, from coordinate 7,211 downwards.
GCCGAAACGTTAGCACGCTTTTTCATCGAAACGAGTGGATTCGGCAGGTGCCCGACGAGGTTGGTCGACGCATGCTGTTCTGATGCGAATCGACAGACTTCCCGAAGCGTTGCTCGACTTTCTCGCGCCCCGCAGCTGTGCGTTTTGCGGAACGGCGTGCAACGAGGTGGAGGGTAATCTGTGTGCCGGTTGTCTTGAGGACCTGCCTTTCAGTGAAGCGGCTGTGCGGCCGGCCGTCGCCAACCTCAGTACGCTTGTTGCTGTGCTGGGCTATGAGTTTCCGGTTGACGCGGCGATCAAGGCTTTCAAGTTTCAACGCAAGTCGTACTACGCGTCCGCATTTGCAGAGGTTCTGCTGTTGGCACGCTATAGCTTGCCGCGCGACATTGATGCGGTTTTGCCCGTGCCGCTGCACTGGTTGCGACGCGCCCGGCGCGGCTACAACCAGGCGGAAGAAATCGCGCGACCAGTCGCTAAGGCACTCGGTCTGCCGATCATTCGCAATGTGCGTCGGGCGCGGTCGACGCCGTTTCAGTCTGGCCTGGATGCCGCCGAGCGCGCGCGCAACCTGCGCGATGCGTTTGTGGTACGGAGGGCGCTACCTTTCGACCATGTACTCGTGGTTGACGATGTCATTACCACCGGTGCGACACTGGAGTCGGTTGCGCGGGCGCTTCGGGCCGCGGGCGTAGAGAAGGTGAGTGCGCTGTGCCTGGCGAGCGCCGGCTAATCGACGGAGACACCGTGCAGGTGATTGTTGACTAGCCACTCGAACGCCTGTTTGCCAACACCGTCTTTGACGAGGTCTTTTTGCGCGTACAGTGCGGCCTCTTCGGATATCGGCTGCGCGTCGCGCGCCTTCAGGTGCGCTTCGCAAACGCGTTCGAGCATGACGAATCGCCCGACGGTCTCGGCCACCGAAGCGGCGGCGGTCAGGATGCCATGATTGCGTAGAATAATAGCGCCCTTGTCGCCGAGTGCCGCCGCGATACGGCGACCGCCATCGCAGTCCTGAATCTGCACCTCTTCATCGTCGAACATCGCCGTGTCGTTGAAGAAAATGCAGGACTCCTGCGTGATCGGCAGAATCGGCCGGCATTCGGCCGAAAACGGCGTGCCCCAGCCGGTGTGTGTATGCGCTGCACTGACAATGTCGGGCCGTGCTTCGTGAACCGGGTGATGGATGTAATAGCCCGCCCTGTTGATGCCGCCTTCACCGACCCGCAGCGAGCCGTCTGGCGCAACCAGCACAAGATCATTGACCGTTGCGCGGCTGAACGGCACGTCGCCGCCGAGTACCCAGAAGCAATCCTCATGTTCCGGGTCGCGTGCTGAAATGTGACCGTCACCAACATCGCCCCAACGCATTTTCGCGAACAAGCGATAGCCGAGCGCGACATCGCGCTTGCGTTGCACTCGCGTAAGCTCGACTACCGAGTCGCGTGCACTGCTCATAACGCCTCCAGGGCTGCCATCGGGGCCGTGTTGAAAGTGTAGTGCAGCCAGATGCCGAAGAAAATGACCATGCCGATGTAATGGTTGTGCAGGAAGGCCGCGAAACATCCTTCTTTCTGGCGGTCGCGGGCGAGCCACAGGTGATACGCCATGAGTCCCGCTGCGATCACGATCGACAGGTAGTACCAGAATCCGAGGCTGGCGCGCAGGCCGATTAACAACAGCCCGAGCAGCATCACGACCTGCAGTCCGGCAATGACAAACAGGTCCATCTCACCAAACAGGATCGCCGTGGATTTCACGCCGGCCCTGAGGTCGTCTTCGCGATCGACCATCGCGTAAAACGTGTCGTAAATAACGGCCCAGACCATCGTTACGGCGAACGCGAGCCAGGCGAGTTCCGGAGTCGCGCCGGTTTGTGCGGCAAATGCCATCGGCACCGCCCAGCCAAATGCCGCGCCAAGAATAAATTGCGGAATAGATACGTAGCGCTTCACGAACGGGTAGATGAGTGTGAGCGCGGCGGCTACGATCGCGAGCGTCTGTGCGTAACGATTGAGCATCGTTGCGAGGCCGATGGCAATCAGGCCGAGGGCAATGAACAGGATAACCGCCTCGATGACCGTGACGGCGCCGGTTGCCAGTGGTCGTGTTCGCGTGCGCTCGACATACGGGTCTATGTTGCGATCAGCGACATCGTTGAGAACGCAGCCCGCGGCGCGCATCACAAGCACGCCGACAACAAACACCACGAACAACGCCTGGTCGGGGCGGCCCTCGCCCGCCAGCCACAGGGCCCAGAGCGTGGGCCACAGCAACAGGTAGTTGCCCACTGGTTTGTCGACCCGCATGAGCTTGCCGTAATTACGCAGCTGGATCTTCAGCTCTGGCGAAATAACCTGGCGCAGGACCTTCTTCATGCGGCGCAGTGTACCTTAATCATCTCGATATCCTTGCCGCTACACTTTGCTGTAGCGATCCGCGTCGCCAAGCCAGCGGCGCACAATTGCGGCGGCGCGACCATCGTCATCCTTGCGCAGCGCTTCCGCGGTAATCTGCACCTTTGGCATGAGTTCGGAATCGCGCACGAGGTCGGCTATGCGGTAGTCCGGCAACCCGGTTTGCCGGGTGCCGAGTAACTCACCCGGGCCACGCAGCTCAAGGTCGCGCTGCGCGACGACGAAACCGTCATTCGTGTTTCTCAGTACGGTCAGTCGTTCTTTCGCGATACGTCCAAGCGGCGCTTTAAACAACAAGACGCAATGGCTTTGCTCGGCGCCGCGCCCGACGCGTCCGCGGAGCTGGTGCAGCTGTGACAGGCCCATACGTTCGGCATTTTCTATGATCATGAGGCTCGCATTCGGCACGTCGACGCCAACCTCGATGACAGTCGTCGCGACGAGTAGCTGAATAAGCCCTTCCTTAAACGCCCGCATGCCCTTCTCTTTCTCGGCCGGACGCATGCGGCCGTGCACAAGCCCGATGCGGAGGTCGGGAAGCGCCTCGGTCAACATCGCATAGCTCGCTTCAGCAGCCTGGTAGTCGAGAACGTCGGATTCGTCGATCAGCGGGCAGACCCAGTACGCCTGTTGCCCGGCTTCACAGGCGGAGCGCACGCGCTCGACCACCTCGGCGCGACGCGACTCTGGAATGGCGACGGTCGAGACCGGCTGACGGCCGGGGGGCAGTTCATCAATCACAGAGGTATCAAGATCAGCGTACGCGGCCATCGCGAGCGTGCGCGGAATGGGTGTGGCTGTCATAACGAGCTGGTGCGGGTGACCGTGTTCGGCAACGCCCTTGTCGCGCAGCGCCATTCGTTGATGAACCCCAAAGCGATGTTGTTCATCGATCACGACCAGCCCGAGCTTGTGAAACTCGACGCCTTCCTGGAACAGTGCATGCGTACCAACGACGAGTTGCGCCGAGCCATCGGCAATGCGCGCCAGCGACTCGCGCCGTGCCGCGGCACGCTGGCTGCCGCTGAGCCAGGCCGGATCGATACCAAGCGGACGAAACCAGTCTGAAAAACTGCGCCAGTGCTGCTCCGCGAGTATTTCTGTCGGTGCCATGATCGCGGCCTGCATGCCACACGCGATGGCTTTGATGCAGGCAATTCCGGCGACGACAGTTTTGCCTGAACCGACGTCACCCTGAACGAGCCGCATCATGGGGTGGGGCTGCGACACGTCGGCGAGAATGTCATCGACGACACGTCGCTGTGCGCCAGTCAGTTCGAACGGCAGGTCGGCAATGAAGCCGGCGACGTCCTCGTTGCCGTCACGCAAAGCAACTGCCGTTTCGGTCTCGGCAATCGCCCGCAGGTTACGCAGGCTCAGGTAATGCGCGAGCAGCTCTTCGAACGCGAGACGCTGCTGACACGGGTGCGTGCCGGCGAGCATTTTTTCAATGTCGGCATCCGGCGGCGGGCGATGCAGGTACTGGATGGCAGCCGCCAGTGAGGGCATGCCGTATTGCTCCCGTACCGACGTTGGCAACAATTCCGGCGGCGGTGTGCGCGCCATCATTTGCAGCGCCTGGTCGGTCAGGTTGCGCAGGCGTCCCTGCTGCACGCCCTCTGTTGCTGGATAGATCGGCGTCAATGAATCGCTCATCGCCGCACCCTGGTTTTCGCGCAGCACCCGGTACTCGGGGTGAATCATTTCGAGCCCGCCCGAGCCCTTGCGCGCCTCCCCGAAACAACTGACACGAACGCCCGGTTGGAACTGCGTTTGTTGCTGCCTTGAGAAGTGGAAAAAACGCAGCGTCAGCTGCCCGGTGCCGTCGCTGAGGCGCACCAGCAGGTTGCGCCGGCCGCGAAACGCAACCTCGGACAGCAGCACTTCGCCTTCTACGAGGCAACGCGACCCGGTTTCAAGCGCGCCGATTTTGACGAGCTGCGTACGGTCCTCGTAGCGCAACGGCAACAGGAACAGCAGGTCGTCGACCCGCTGCAGGTTGAGCTTTTCGAGTTTTGCGGCGAGCGCCGGACCGACGCCCTTCAGTTCGGTTAACGGTGACTCAGAGGGCAAGGACTGCGTCTGCCTCGACGTCGACGCCTTTCGGCAGTGCGGCAACCTGCACGGCGGCGCGTGCCGGGAACGGCTGCTCGAAATACTGTTCCATCACGGCATTGACGGACGCGAAGTCATTCAGGTCGGTCAGGAAGATGGTTAGCTTGACCGCGTCGTTTAACGAGCCCCCCGCCGCTTCGGCGACAGCTTTGAGATTGTCGAAAACCTGGCGTGCACGCGATTCGAAATCACCGTCCACAATTTCCATGGTTTCAGGGACCAGCGGAATCTGTCCGGAGAGAAACACGAGATTGCCAGTCTGGATAGCCTGCGAGTATGTGCCAATAGCAGCCGGTGCGCCATCGGTATGAATCGGGGTCTTGCTCATGAGGGGTCCTTAAGCGCAGATGCGCGAGATTCGAATAACGTTTTTCATATTACGCACGTTGCGCATGATCTTCGCAAGGTGCACACGATCCTTGACCAGCAGCAGGAACGACAACACCGAACAATCCTCATGCCGACCCAGCACCTCGACCTGCTCGATGTTCGAGTGACTGTCGGCGATCGTTGCCGCGACCTCGGCCAGTACGCCAGGCTTGTTGCGTGTATCGCACGTAATGCCGCAGGTGAAATCGTGGTCGATGCCGTCCTCCCAGGTTACGGAGATCCACTTTTCGGGCTGCTTGCGGAAGTTGGAAAGGTTGCCGCACTGGTTACGGTGGATAACGATGCCGCGCCCTGCCGTCAGGTAACCCATGATCTGGTCGCCCGGAATCGGGAAGCAACATTTGCCGTAGCTAACGACCATGCCTTCGGTGCCGGCGATAACAAGACTCGCGGTTTTTTCCACGCCGTCCTCATCCCCTACGCCGGCCAGGAACCTTGCCGTTAGTGGCGCAAGTCGTTCGCCGAGACCGATTTGCTCGAACAGCTGGTCACGACTTTCGAGGCTGAGTTCTCCCAGCGCTTCGTGCATGCGAACCTTGCCGACTTTGCGGAGTGACGAATCGAGATCCTTGAGCGAGCGATCCAGCAGCCGCTTGCCAAGGTCGACGGATTCGGAAGAGCGCAGGTTCTTCATGTGCTGGCGAATCGCGTTGCGCGCTTTTGCCGTTCGTACGAACGTGAGCCAGTTGGGGTTCGGCTTGGCGCCGCGTGCCGTAATGATCTCGACGCTCTGACTGTTGAAGAGCTCGGTGCGTAATGGCACCAGGCCGCGGTTGATCTTCGCGGCAACGCATCGGTTGCCTATGTCGGTGTGCACGGCGTAGGCGAAGTCGACCGTTGTCGCGCCCTTCGGCAGCGGCATGATGTCGCCCTTTGGTGTGAAAACATAGATCTTGTCCGGGAACAGGTCGACCTTGACGCTTTCGAGGAACTCTTCCGACGTGCCGGACTGCTGCAGCTCGGCCAGATTTGACAGCCATTCCCTGGCGCGCCGCTGTGGCGTCGCGTCGGACTTCTCTTCGGCCTTGTAAAGCCAGTGCGAGGCGACACCGGACTCGGCCACTCGATCCATGTCGTAGGTGCGAATCTGTACTTCGAGCGGCAGCCCCTTCGGGCCGAACAAGGTCGTGTGCAACGACTGGTAACCGTTAATGCGCGGAATCGCGATGTAGTCCTTGAAGCGACCCGGCATTGGTTTGTAGAGGCCGTGAACAAGGCCGAGCATCTGGTAGCAGCTGTTGACGTCGTCAACAATGATGCGAAAGCCGTAAACGTCGACGACATCCGACAGCAGGCGTTTTTTCTCTGCCATCTTCTTGTAGATGGAATACAGGTGTTTCTCGCGACCGATGACCTCGCCGGTGATGTTCTCTTCGGCCATCGCCGTTTCGAACTCATCGGAGATACGTTTAACGATCTGGCGCTGACTGCCCTTGGTTTTCTTGAGGGCCGTTTCGAGCACGCGATAACGGAACGGGTGCAGATGCTTGAAGCCGAGGTCTTCGAGCTGCACCTTGAGGCGATTGATACCGAGACGATTTGCGATCGGCGCATAGATGTCGAGCGTTTCGCGCGCGATGCGTTTCTTTTTGTCGGCCGGCATGGCGCCGAGCGTTTGCATGTTGTGCAGTCGATCGGACAGCTTCACGAGAATGACGCGAATGTCTTCGATCATCGCCAGCATCATCTTGCGGAATGATTCGGCCTGCGCTTCGGCGCGGCTGCGGAACTGAATCTGGTCGAGCTTGCTGACACCGTCGACGAGCACGGCGACCTCTTCGCCGAACTGCTCGACAATGTCATCGAGCGAGGCGTCAGTATCCTCGACGGTGTCGTGCAGGATCGCAGCGATAATAGCCTCGGAGTCGAGATGCATCTCGGCGAGTTCCTGGGCGACGGCCACAGGGTGCGTAATGTAGGGTTCGCCGGTTTTGCGCTTCTGGCCTTTGTGGGCCTTGGCGCCGAACTCGTAGGCAGCGGTTATGCGTTTAAGCTGATCGTCAGGCAGGTAGGACTGCAGCGTTTCGACAAGCCGCTGCACACCGTGGTCGCGCTTGGGGCGACCAGGCAGTTTCGACAAAATTGTCGCGGCATAGTCCATGCCCTGATCATACCCGGACCAGCCCAATAAAATAGGTGTCAGTGACCTAGTTTTTCGAAGCGAAAACTAGGTCACTGACACCGGGTTTTTTTAGTCGCCGATCGAGATGCCGCGGACGGGCAGGACGTCTTCAACAACTTCCGGTTGCATTAGGTCTTCGGTGACCGGTTCCTCGAGGAAATCGAGGAACC
>JBCAZN010000004.1:0-25332 GCA_038533035.1 Pseudomonadota bacterium | reverse complement strand
TCTGGCGCCAACCGGGTACCCATTTGCCAATCTGTTTCACCAGCCGTCATTTGAAAGATCAGTGCGCAATCGTCTGACGGAGCTTCAGAACGTAAGCGTTCTCCTCGACAGCGAGGTGGTTGGGCTGGAACAGATTGGCAAATGGGTACCCGGTTGGCGCCAGACCAGACTGGTAACGGGCAACGAGAATTTCGCGCTCACTGTTCACGAATTCGTAGCCTTCTGAAGGATTGCTGGCGGCGAGCACGTCGTCGTCGACGCCGATCATCCCCACCTGGCGAAGTACCTCGTGGTCCATGGCGACGGCCCGCGGCAAGCGATAGACGTCGGTGTCGCGTTCGACAACAACGACGTCGAGTCCGCGCTGAGCACAGAGAGCGGCGAGCACACCACCCACCGGCCCAAGGCCAACGATGACAACGTCAGGATTGCGTTCCACCCGACGCTCCTCGCGCTACGCCGCTGCGGCTGGTTTCGAGCGCCGAAGTTCGCGAATCGAGGTCCACAATAGCCACGCAAAGATGATCGTATCGAAGATGGGTACGACGATCACGAGCTTGCCCTGCAAGTAGCCGTTCAACGCGGCAACAGGAGCAGCAATGCTGACAATGGCCGCGAGCCAAGCGGTCGCGTTGGGCCACTTCTGGTATGTGAATGACAGGACGATAAGCACCGTCACGAAAACGAACGGCGGCAGCATCAATTCACCAAGCACAAAATACTCGCCGATAACCATTAGAACGATCAGGCCTGCAACGATTCGAAGTACGGTAGGCAGCGGCACTGTCACGACTCCTTAAGAAACCATCCTGTGGATGCTGTCGCGGTGTTTGTCGATAAAATGATGCTTAAGTGCACCGAGTACATGTGCTCCGATAATCAAAAGGCAAACGTAAGGGAGCACGACCTTGTGCAAGAGACCAAACGGCTTGATCGCTTCCATGTCTTTTTCCCAGAGCATTGGAATGTCCCAGACAAAAAAGTGTGACCATTTGCCGCCATACGTGGACATGATGAAACCGCTAATCGGAACCGCGAGCATCAGAATGTAGAGCACGACGTGCGCGAATTTCGCCGATTTGCGTTCCCAGCCTTTCAAGTCGTTGTCCAGAGCCGGTGCCGGGCTCCTGAAATGCCAGACGATTCTGACAAAAACCAGAAACAGCACGATAAAGCCGATCGTCTTGTGAACGACGTAATAACCCTGCCGCCAAACCACGTCATCCGGAATCATAGACGTGAAAAAACCCATAGGGATTAAAGAGATAAACAGGATCGCGGTAGTCCAGTGCAAGTATCGCGAGGCGCGACCGAATCTTTCGGGCGTGTTGCCCGGTGGCAGGGCAAGCTGGTCCGTTCTCTGGTTCTGCCAGACCGCGACTCTAAGAAGAAATATGCCCGCGACGAGACTCAGCAACGTGAGTACCCAAATGATCGGTCCATTCAGTTTGCCGGTCGGAAACACCGAGGGCTTGGGCGCATCGAGGATGCCTGTCCCGTGGATTCCTATGAACCATCCGACCACCGCAAAACAACCGAGAGCTGCCAGCACAGTGCCTGCAGTTCGAACGGCAGGTTTTGAGTGATTCAGCCCGGCCGCGATCAGCAGCGACGCGACCACAATCGCCAGTGCTATCCAGCTATCGACATGGCCGGCCAGTCGGTGATATTGCTCGAGATCAGGCACTTCGTTCATCGGATGAAGCTCACGCCATCGTCCTTGGCGACCTTGCTCTCGAGGTGCCCGAGACCCTCAATATCGACACGCACGACCTGACCTTCGGTTAGCCATGGCTGTCCTTCACGGAACAGCGCAACACCTGCCGCCGTTCCCGTGGCAATGACATCACCCGGTACCAGGGTGAATGCCGTAGACAAGTATTCAATGGTATGAGCAATATCGAAAATCATTTCGCCGGTGTTGAAGTTCTGTTTTTCTTCGCCATCGACGGTCGTAACAACCTTGAGATTCTCAGCGTCGGCGATTTCGTCCTTGGTAACGATCGTCGGACCCATAGGGCAGTGCGAATCCCACGATTTGCCCATGGTCATGGTGCGCGCAGCTCTCTGCCAGTCACGAATGGTCACGTCGTTCACAATCGTGTAGCCGGCGATAATGTCGAAAGCGTTCTCTTTTGAAACGCGTCTCGCTGTCTTGCCGATGACGACGCCGAGTTCGCCTTCCCAGTCGAGCTCGGGAGACTCAGGTGGCAGCAGGATGGGATCGTAAGGACCGTTCGCCGATGTGTTCTGCTTGTTGAACATCATGGGAACCTTGGGAAGCTGAAAGCCACCGTCTTTAATGTGCTGAGGAACCTCGTCCCAATGCGACATGTAGTTGAGGCCGATCGCGAGTATGCGTGGTGGTACAAGTATCGGGCTTTCAAGGTGCACATCAGCAACGGCAATCGAAGCCTCACCGGACTCGGCAGCTGCACGTGCCTTGTCGAGCATGGCGTCGCCTCCCTGCAGAAGGGCAACCATTTCGGCCGGAATGTCAGGATTTGTTGCGTTCAGATCAACGATGCTGTCGTCGCGCAGCGCGCCCGTGCGCGTCGCACCGTTATGAGTGAAAGTCAGTAGCCGCATGGTATTTTTTCTCCCCGAGTTTCGGCGAAATTGTTCGAATTTGGGTGTGCCGAGCGGTAATTATATATGCTTGCGTGCAAAAATAAAGTCATTTAGTATGCTTTCGTGCGCAAAATACTGAGCTGCCATGAACGATAACGACGACGAGCGACTTCGAAAAGGTACCGAACTGCTGAACACGCTGTTTGGGCGACAACCAGAGGAATTGCTCTGGCCCGATCGACTCAAGGAATACACGCTTTCTCACCTGTTCGGTGACGTATGGCAGCGCGGCTCACTGGAAATGCAGGAGCGCTCACTGATCACTTGCGCATCACTCGTGGCACTCGGCAAGGAGGCTGAGCAGCGTGCTCATTTCAAAGGCGCGAAAAACCTCGGCGTTCCCCGGCAAAAGCTGGAGGACATGATTATTCATGTCACGCATTACGCTGGCTGGCCTGCCGGCGTGAGCGCAATTCGCATTCTCAACGAGGTCTGGCCCGTCGACGGCGCCGACTAGGTCGAGCGCATCTCGCGGCTGGGGTCGCGCACCCCGAAAACAAACATAAGAATCGCGAAGATCGCCGCGACCAGTGAAACGTACGGGATTACAGAAATTCCGTTCGCCTGGGCTATGCCGCCTGCAATTGCGGGCGCGAACGCACCACCAAACATCTCGCCAACGCCAGTCACGATACCCGTGGCTGTGGCAGCAATGGCGGGCGACACCGAACCGTTGACGAGCGGGCCCATCGTGATTGCAACAGCGCCGGAAATCCCGGCGCTAAGAATAAAGAAGCACGCGGCGATAGCAGGCGCGCTCGACGTAATTCGGGTTAACGCAACGAGCGCAAGAATTCCGCAGACTAGCGAGATGACAATCACGAGCTTGCGACTCATGTGATCCGAGATCGCAGGGATAAAGATCATTCCGAGTACACCGCCGGCACCAAGTGCGGAAAGAACAATTCCCATCTTCTCGATTGACATACCGATGTGATCAGTCAGGTAGTTGGGCATAAAGGCCGACAACGTGTGCAGGCTTGAGAGCAGGCCGAGCATTGCCAGCGCGCAGAAAATCACGTTTCGATTCTTAATGGCGGCGCTGAACATGGGCTTCGGCTTCTCGGCAACTGCCTTCTCTATCGTTGCGTCGTCGACCTCAGGGTCTCGGATTACTCGCCAAATCAAGTAGGCAACCACAAATCCTGGGATCGCAACGACCGCAAAGACCCATTCCCAGCCGGGAAGCACCCGAAGAAGTCCGACTGCGACAATTGGGCCCAGAAACAAACCGACCAAAGGTGCCGCCATTTGCTGCAGCCCGATCATCAGACCCCGGCGGCTAGGTTTCGCTGCACGAACGGTTGCCACAATACTCGCCGGAACAAAACCGCCTTCGGCAAAGCCCATCATGCCGCGAATCGCCAGGAACATGACCAGGCCAGTCGCCAAACCGCTCATCCCGACGAGTGCCGAGAATAATATGGTGGTTATGACGAGTACGCGGCGGCAGCCGAATCGGTCGGAAAGACTGCCTGTTACGATCGCCGCGAGTCCCCAGGTCAGTGCGAGGACACCGGCAATCAAACCCATGTCCTGGTAATTCAGTCCGAGGTCTTCGGCAATGACCGGAAACAGCGGCAGGATGATGAATCGGTCGAGACCGACGAGGCCGAAGCCTATGGCCAAAAGACTAACGGCCCTGATTTCGTAGGCCGTGTCCCACTGTTCTTCATCTGAATTGGTCATTAGGCGTCCTTATTGGCGGTGCCGCGATCGAGGTTATTAAAGTTGTTATACGACAGAATTAACAATATTATATTCGCATACAAGCAAAGTTAACAGAAGAGAACAGCGTATGAAGTCCGTCCCGCAGATAAGTCCGGCGGAGGCGGTTGCTCACGTCAAATCGGGAGACACCATTCTCGTCGGCGGCTTCGGCATGACTGGGCATCCGGTAAACCTGATGCACGCCCTGGCGGAAACGGGCGTCGACGGCCTTACGTACATCGGCAACAACGTTGGCGAGCCGGGTCTGGGTGGTGGCCGATTATTGCGCAATGGCCAGTTGCGCAGGGCGATAGGATCTTTTTTCACCAGCAACCGCGAGGCGGTGCAGGCCGCACTGGAAAAGCGAATCGATGCGCAGCTAATGCCGCAGGGCACATTGGCGGAGGCGCTTCGGGCCGGTGGCGCCGGGATCGGTGGCTTTTATACGCCGACATCAGTAGGAACGCCGCTCGCTAAGGCAAGCGAGACGCGCGAAATTGACGGCAAGGTTATGGTCTTCGTTAAATCGCTGCGCGGCAATGTTGCATTTGTGCGGGCATGGAAAGCGGATACCGCCGGAAATCTGCAATACCGCATGACGGAAAGTAACTTCAACAATGCGGCGGCCACTGCAGCCGACATTGTCATCGCGGAAGTGGAGCACATTGTTCCCGTAGGAGAGCTTAAGCCCGAACACATCCATACGCAGTGCTGCTTTGTCGATTACCTGGTGCAGGCAAGCGTCGATGAAGAATTGCTAGGAACATCGGCGTCCATTTCGGCCAGTGAAAAAAAGGCTGATGTGCAACGCGAGAACATGGCAAAGGCAGCACTGTCGGAAATTTTCCCCGGCGATATCGTCAATCTCGGCATTGGTATTCCGACACTCGTCGCCGACTTCATTGGACCCGATGATGGGATCATTCTGCACTCGGAGAACGGACTTTTGGGTGTCGGGCCGGAGCCGGAGAGTGGCGGCGCAATGGACTACCCGGTCAACGCCGGCAAGATTCCTGTAACTGCGTTGCCGGGGGCAAGTTATTTCGACAGTGCGACGTCATTTGGCATGATCCGTGGCGGCCATGTCGATGTCGCGATCATGGGTGGCCTGCAGGTCGATGAGCACGGCAACTTTGCAAACTGGGCGGTGCCCGGAAAACCACTGCTCGGTGTCGGCGGTGCGATGGACTTGGCGAGCGGCGCCAACAAGCTCATCGTCACGATGACGCACTGCGCCCGCGACGGCACGCCAAAAGTCGTCGCAAGCTGCAATCTGCCGCTTACTGCAAGCAACGTTGTCGACATTCTGATAACCGACCTTGCGGTATTTCGTTTCGAAAATGGCGAGATGGTTCTCGACCGACTGATGCCGGGCGCCAGTCTTGACGATGTCGCCGCGAATACTCCGGCCAAGTATCGGGAGGAAGTGAAGTGAGCGATCCCGTTTGCAAGGTGGCGGACTTAATGTTCCTGCGCTTCGAACTGGTTAATCTCGGAGCGCAGAAAGAATACTTCGAGCACTTTGGGCTTGAGCTGCTCGAAGAAACCGACGACACGATTTGGTACCGAGGATCCGGCATCGCACCGTTCTGTTATTGCGCAAGCCAAGGGACAGAAGACCGCTTTGTTTCGGCGGGGTACTACGTAAATTCATTGTCGGAACTGCAGTCGCTGGCAGACGCGTTTGACAAGCCAATCGTTTCGAACACAGAACCGGGCGGCGGCAAAAAGGTGTCGATAGAAGATCCCGACGGTATCGGCGTGGAAGTATTTTTCGGCGTCGACTTCCGGCCGGCCGACGACACACCGTCTCCGCTTCTGAATTCGGGCGTGAAGAAATCTCGCATCAACAAACTGCAGCGGATTGGAAAAGACTCCGACGAATGGAAGCTTGAGGATAACGAGTGGCGCTACAAGCTGACGTCACGAGTCATGCGTATCGGGCACTACGCGGTCAACGTTTCAGATGCAGATGCATCGATCGACTGGTACGCCAGAACACTCGGATTACTGGTTACCGACAATCTAGTCATGCCCGACGGAAGACGGACCGGTGCGTTTATGCGTGTCGACCAGGGAGATACGCCGGTCGATCACCACACGATAAACATTGTCGGCCCGCGCAAGGGTCGGGAAGGTTACGAGGGCACGTTCGGTCATGGCGGATTTGAGCTAAGCGGCAGTGTCGATGACCTGATGGCCGGCCATTATCGAATGAAAACGCATGGCGACTACATTCATGAATGGGGAATTGGCAGGCACCTGCTGGGTAGTCAGATTTACGACTACTGGCGAGATCCCGCCGGCTTTACGCTCGAGCACTGGACTGACGGTGACCTTGTCGATGCATCGCGACCACCGGCTGACGTACCGGCCCGCAGCTTTGCATTGGGACAGTATGGGCCGCTTCCCCCGAGCACGTTTAATTTAAGCATCCCCAACGAGATGGTTCAGCCATGGCGAGAGGAGCATGTCGCCGTGGTCGACATGCTCAAAGCATTCGAAAAGTAACTTAGCTGCACAACACACCATAGAGGCCGGAAGTCGAAATGCTTAAATCTGCAATCCACTATCTCCTGAAATCTACGAATATCAAGGACAACGAGTACAAGGCAGCACTGCTGTCGTTCTGTTTCGTGTTCATTCTGATGGCTTCTTACTATGTCCTGCGACCCGTACGCGATGCACTGGCGAGCGACTGGACGGATGCCGAAGTTAGCTTTCTTTGGACGCTGAATTTCTTCATTAGCACCGGCATTGTCGCGCTATACGGGCTAGCGGTATCGAAAGTGCCGTTCAAACGGCTCGTGCCGGGTGTGTATTCGGTGTTTGCCGTTAGCTTTATTGTTTTTTACCTGGCATCTCGGTCGATTGGTTCAGGCGTCCTGATCGACAAGGCCTTCTATCTATGGGTCAGTGTATTCGCACTCTTTAATACGTCGGTCTTCTGGAGTTATATGGCCGAAACCTTCAACAAAGAACAGGCCGGCAGGCTGTTCGCAATGATAGCGATGGGAGCGAGTGTCGGCGCTATTATCGGCCCGCTCATTCCGGCAATTTTTGCCAGTCGCCTGGGCGTCGCAAGCTTGTTGCCGGTTTCCGCAGTGATGTTGATCATGCCGTTGCCCATAATTTCGTTACTTGCGCGGCTCAAAGAGACTGACCTGAATAACAAAGGTCTGCAGACCGACGACGCGCTGAAGAAAATTGGCGGCAACCCGTTTGCTGGCTTCAAGGACTTTTTCTCGAATCCGTATCTTATTGGCATAGGCATTTTCTTAATCCTGTACACCGGTATTGGCTCGTTCGTTTATCTAGAGCAAAAGAATCTGTTGGCACCGTTTAGTGTGGAAGAGCGCACGACCATTTATGGCTATCGTGATGTCGTGCTGAACATCATTACATTTGTCCTGGGCTTTTTCGTGACGGGTCGCCTGGTATCGAAAGCGGGTATGCCCGTGGCGTTACCGCTCGTCCCTGTGATTGTGCTTCTGGGAATGTTGATACTTGCATTCTCTCCGGTTCTGCTCATTGCCGTCGGCCTTCACATCGTGTCAAAGGCGGGAAATTACGGTCTGACCCGACCGGCGAGGGAGATGTTGTTTACCCAGGTTAGCCGCGAAGATCGCTTCAAGGCGAAGCCGGTCATCGACATAGTCGCTTATCGTGGCGGCGACGTTATCATGGGCTGGTTCTTTACTGGGCTTACCCAAGGGTTGAATCTCGGGCTGGGCATTGTGGCGGCGGTGGGTGCCGGGATAGCGGCGCTTTGGGGATTCGTGGGGTATAGGCTCGGCAGAGCTTATGAACGGAGTGCCAGCGACGCGGATTAATTCCTGTATGGAACACTCACAGGAATTTTCGCAGATCATCGACGAAAGCCTGCATCTGATCGTGCTGTAACCAATGCGCAGCGTCCGCATACTCGATGACTCTCGCATCTCTGAATCCCTGCGCGCGGCCATCGCGCTGGGGATTCGACGCCCAACTGTCCGCGCCGTAGCAAAGAAGTACAGGGCAGGTTATCGCCGCCCAGAGTTGTTCAAACTCTGCCTGGGCGATATCGACAGGTGACTGATATCGAACTGCGGGGTCGAACTTCCAGCTGAACGTGCCGTCTTCATTTTGTCGGAGCCCGTGTTGGGACAAGTAGTTTGCTTGCTCGACGTTCAGATGGTCATTCACATGACGCATTCTTTGCGCGGCGGCGTCAACGTTCTCAAATCGCCGCGGCTTTTTTGACTCTCCCCGCTGCTGATCCAGCACCCAATTGCGGATACGGTCCGACAGGGGAGTCGCCAGCCTTTCTTTCTGTACGTCAGGAGACGGGCCAAGGCCTTCGATGGCGACCAGTCGACTGACCAATTCCGGATAGAGACCCGCGAAACGAATCGCTATATTGCCACCGAGTGAATGACCGACCAACGCGACAGGCGACTCATCAATTTGTTGCACAAATTGAATCAGGTCGTAAACGTAGTCCATCAGATGATAGCTTCCGGACGATGACCATTCGCTATCTCCGTGACCCCGCAGGTCCGGTGCGAGCACGCGCTTTTCAGCCTGCAATGCCTGCGCTATCCAATCCCAGCTTCGGCAGTGATCTCTGCCGCCGTGGACAAAAACAACCGGTGACTTTTCCGCATTCCCCCAATCAACGTAGTGCAATTTCAGACGTCGAGAGACAAAGTATCGGGAGGTAGGGGTCATCACTATCGAGTATTCCACAATCGATATTAGTGACTATTCTAGATCGAATTCGGTAGAGACATACTCCGTGAGAGAGAAACAGACGTCTTGACCGTACGGCACTGTACCGGCAGATTTTGCCGGTGTGAAATTCACACAGTGAAATTCTTAATGTGAAAATCCACACTTAGACTCCGTAGACTGCTCCTCAACATGTAATGACCTGTGAGGAGTCCGAAATGTCTCAATACTTCAACGATGTTGCAGAGGCCGTGAGCCTGATTGCGAGCCAGGGCAGCGCGTGGAGCGCCATTGATCCTGAGAACGTTGCGCGTATGAAGGCGCAGAATCGCTTTCAAAGCGGGCTGGATATAGCGCGTTACACGGCAAAGATCATGCGCGAAGACATGGCGCGTTATGACGCGGATCCCGCAAATTACACACAGTCGCTGGGCTGCTGGCACGGTTTCATCGGCCAGCAAAAGATGATCTCGATTAAAAAACACTTCGGCACGACCAAAGGGCGTTACCTGTATCTCTCGGGTTGGATGGTCGCGGCGCTGCGCTCCGAATTCGGGCCGCTGCCGGATCAGTCGATGCACGAGAAAACCTCGGTGCCCGCGTTAATCGAAGAGCTTTACACCTTCCTGCGGCAGGCCGATTCACGCGAACTCGGCGGCCTGTTCCGTGAGCTCGACAAGGCGCGTGAAGCAGGCAACGCCGTAGGTGAGCAGGACATCAAGAAGCGCATCGACAATTTCGAAACGCACATCGTGCCGATTATTGCTGACATCGATGCGGGCTTCGGCAACGCAGAGGCGACTTATCTGCTCGCCAAGAAAATGATTGAAGCCGGCGCGTGTGCAATCCAGATTGAGAACCAGGTGTCTGATGAAAAGCAGTGTGGCCACCAGGATGGCAAGGTGACGGTGCCGCACGAAGACTTTCTCGCCAAGATTCGCGCCGTTCGTTACGCGTTCCTGGAGCTTGGTGTTGAAGACGGCATCATCGTCGCGCGCACCGATTCACTCGGTGCCGGGCTGACCAAGCAAATCGCCGTTTCACACGAACCGGGCGACATCGGCGACCAGTACAACGCGTTCCTTGATATCGAAGAAATCGAGGCCGACGAACTGAACAACGGTGATGTCGTGATCAAGCAAGGCGACCGGCTCGGGCGTCCGAAGCGACTGCCGAGCAATTTGTTCCAGTTCCGCCCGGGAACCGGTGAAGATCGCTGCGTGCTCGATTGCATCACATCACTCGAGAACGGCGCTGACCTGCTGTGGATCGAAACCGAGAAGCCACATATCGGCCAGATTGGCGGCATGGTCAGGCGCATCCGTGAAGTGATTCCAAATGCCAAGCTGGTTTATAACAACAGTCCGTCGTTTAACTGGACGCTGAACTTCCGCCAGCAGGTGTTCGACGACTGGCAGGAAGCCGGCAAGGATATCTCCGAGTACGACCGCGACAAGCTGATGAGCGCCGAGTACGACGACAGCGCGCTGTCGATCGAAGCGGATGAGAAGATCCGGACCTTCCAGGCTGAAGCAGCGCGCGAAGCCGGCATTTTTCATCACCTCATCACGCTGCCGACCTACCACACGGCGGCGCTGTCGACGGACAATCTCGCGAAACGCTACTTTGGCGACGAGGGCATGTTGGGTTACGTACTCAACGTGCAGCGCGAAGAAATTCGCCAGGGCATCGCCTGCGTCAGGCACCAGAACATGGCCGGCTCGGACATTGGCGATGACCATAAAGAGTACTTTTCGGGTGCAGCGGCACTGAAAGCTGCGGGCAACGACAACACGATGAACCAGTTTTCCTAGAGAGGCCTGCTTCCGTTTGTCGATGATAGTCATGGAGTCAGGTAAGATTTGGCTCCGTGACTATTTCTATTCCTGATTTTTCGAGTACCCGCGTTGTCGTCGCGGGCGACGTCATGCTTGATCGCTACCTGTTTGGCTCGACCGGGCGTATCTCGCCCGAGGCGCCGGTACCGGTCGTGCATGTCCATGAGACAGATGATCGCCCCGGCGGTGCTGCAAACGTCGCGGTGAATCTTGCCAGTCTCGGCGCGTCGACCCGTCTCGTTGGTGTCACCGGCAAGGACGAAGCGGCCGATTCGCTGTCCGCGATCCTGAGCGAGCGCGGCATCGACTGCGATTTTCATACGGTCGCGGACCGGCCGACGATCACCAAGACCCGGGTACAGAGCCGCGGGCAGCAACTTATCCGCCTCGACCAGGAAAATGCGGCGGCGCTACCGGGCGACGGCATCGTCAAGATTTTGCAGGGCACGCTCAAGGGTGCAGGCGCTGTCGTGCTTTCGGACTACGGCAAGGGCGCGCTGACCGAAGTACAGGCGATGATCGCCGCGTGTCGCGATGCCGGCGTTGCCGTGCTGGTGGATCCAAAAGGCACCGATTTCGCGAAGTACCGTGGCGCAAGCATCATCACGCCCAACCAGGGCGAGTTCGAAGCCGTGGTCGGCGCCTGTGATAGCGAGGACGAGTTGGTCGAGCGTGGCCAGGCGATGCTCGCAGACCTCGATCTCGACGCGCTACTGGTTACGCGTAGCGAAAAAGGCATGATGCTGCTCGAGTCAGGGCAAGAGCCCGTGTTCCTGTCGACGCAGGCACGCGAGGTCTTTGACGTTACGGGTGCCGGCGATACCGTCATCGCGACGCTCGCGGGCGCACTGGCGGCCGGGCAGGGGTTTGCTGCAGCCGCGGCGCTCGCCAACGTGGCAGCGGGACTCGTGGTTCGCAAGATCGGCGTCGCAACGGTGACGCCCGGCGAGATCAGCATCGCGCTGCACCAGCGCGGCCAGGGTGGTCGCGGCCTGGTCGAACTCGATGAATTGCAGCTCATGGTCGCAGAGTCGCGCGAGCGCAATGAAAAAATCATCATGACGAACGGCTGTTTCGACGTACTGCACGCGGGACACGTTGCGTATCTCGAAGAGGCCAAGAGTCTCGGCGATCGACTGATTGTCGCCGTCAACGATGACGACTCGGTGCGCCGTCTCAAGGGCGAGTCTCGTCCCGTCAACGGACTCGAGGATCGCATGCTGGTGCTGGGCGGACTCGCGGCAGTCGACTGGGTGGTGCCGTTTGCGGACGACACGCCGGCGGCATTAATCGCTGCAGTCCTGCCAGACGTGCTGGTCAAGGGCGGCGATTACCAGCCCGAGGAAATAGCGGGCGCCAGGGATGTGCTCGACAACGGCGGCGAGGTTCGTGTGCTCGCGTTTCGCAAAGGGCACTCGTCGAGCAGGATCATCGACAAGCTTCGCGACTAGTGCGGTTTCTCTACAACCTCCTTACCTACCTGCTGCTGATCCCTTTTGCGTGCTACTGGCTGGTACGCGGCGTTGGCAATCGCAGTTACCTTGACCGATTAGGGCAGCGGTTCGGCTTCGGTTTTCCGAAGCTCAAGCAAAGTATCTGGGTGCACGCCGTTTCGGTTGGCGAGGTACAGGCAGCGGTGCCGCTGATCAGCGCGTTGCAGGAGGAATATCCCGATTGGCCGTTTCTTATCAGCACCGTGACGCCCACCGGCGCCGCGCGCGTGAAAGCAATTTTCGGCGACTCGGTGACGCACTGCTACATACCATTCGAATTTCCGCATGCCGTGCGCAACTTTTTTAAGTGCGTTGATCCAGCCGCGGCCATGATAATGGAAACCGAGATCTGGCCAAACCTGTATCGTGGCTGCGGCACGCGTGGTATCCCGCTGGTGCTCGTCAGCGCCCGAATATCGCCGAAGTCTGTTCCGGGCTATCGACGCATGCTGTCGCTGATTCGTGAGACCTTGTCGCATGGCATTATTATTGCGGCGCAAAGTCAGGCCGATGCCGACCGGTTCATCGAGCTCGGCGCGACGCCGTCGCGAACTACCGTCACCGGCAACATCAAGTTTGATGTCAAGGCAGACCCCGACATTCCCGAACAGGGACAAATACTGCGAGAAGCTCTTTTCGGCCAGCGACCGGTCTGGATCGCCGCTAGCACGCACGAGGGTGAAGAAGAGCAGGTGCTTGCTGCCCATCGACAACTGCGTGCTCGCTACCCCGAGCTACTGCTGGTGCTGGTGCCACGTCATCCGGAACGCTTTGCCGGGGTCCGCGCGCTTTGTGCTGCACAGGGTTTTAACGTGAGAGCCCGCAGCGAACAGCGGCCGTGTGCGCCGGATAGCGAGGTGTTTGTCGTCGACACGATGGGCGAGGTGCCGCTTTTCTATGCGGCCAGCGACATTGCGTTTGTCGGCGGCAGCCTGGTTCCGATTGGCGGACACAATCTTCTTGAGCCGGCCGCCCAGGGTCTGCCGATTGTGACCGGGCCGCACGTATTCAATGCGCAGGCTATCGCCGACAAGTTCGTGGAGCTGGAGGCCTGCCGCATCGTTACCGACAGCGACGAGCTGACCGCTGCCATTTCACAGCTGTTCGATGCGCCGGCAGAGGCCGAACTGCTTGGCAAGAATGCTTTGGACGTCCTGGAGCGCAATCGAGGAGCACTGCAACGGCTCCTGGTACTGCTGCAGCCGCTGCTCGACAAACCTTCCTAAAGAGCGGTCTTTACCGTGTGGGCTGCGACGCCGACTCCTCTTCAGCCAGGCGCTGTTCAGGCGACGGTCGATCTCGCAACCACTCATCGATTTCTTCCAGGTCCTGAATCTGCAGATTGCCGGCCGCCTGTTTCAGGCGCAGGACATTCATGATGTAGTCGTACCGGCTCTGGTAGTAGTTCGTGATGGCGGCGTAGACCGCGAACTGTGAATTCAGCACCTCGACAATGGTACGTGTACCAACTTCATAACCGGCCTGTGTCGCTTCCAGCGCGGTCTGGCTCGATGACACGGCCTGCCGTAAGGCATTTACACGGCTGCGCTCAGACAGAACACCGAGATAGGAATCACGCGCCTGGCGTTCTGTTTCGCGCGTGACGCGCTGCAACTGCTCCAGGCTGGCGCGATGCAGGTATACCGCTTCGCGCACCCGCGAACTCGTGGAGCCGCCAGAGAAAATCGGGATATTGAACTGCAGGCTGATGCTGTCGCTCGTTGTCGTGGAGTTGTTTGTAAACACAGGCTGGCCGGGCGCCGAGTAACGTGTATCAACTTCTGTTTCACCTGAATTGGCGACGAGATCCAGTGTTGGATAGTGACCGTTGCGGCGGAACGCGATTTCGTCACGGGCAAGCTGCTCGTCGAGGCGACTGGCGACTAGGTTCAGATTCTGATTCATCGAAAGCGTGACCCAGTCCTGTTCGCTTTGCGACGGAGTGTTGAGCGGAAAGTCGTCGCCCGGAGCCTTGAGCTCGGAGACGTACTCGCCAGTGATTTCGCGCAGGAAATTGCGCGCTGTCGCGAGCGAACGTTTTGCCGCAATTTCGTCAGCGATAGACTGGTCATACGCGGCCTGGGATTCCTGCACGTCGGTGATGGCGATCAGGCCAACTTCGAAGCGTTGTTTCGCCTGTTCAAGTCGGCGCGCAATGGCACGACGATCAGCGTTAATAGACGTCAGCCGGTCTTCAGCGGCCAATACGTCAAAATAGCGCTGAGCAACTCGAACGATCAGATCCTGTTGTGCCGCCTCGCGTACCGCTTCGGCTCGTGCAACAGTCTTGTTGGCACGCTTGATGTTGACGATCTGGTCCCAGCGAAACAGGGTTTGCCGCAGCGAGAATCCCCATTGCAGCGAATCCGCTTCATTGGTCGCGGTGACGACGACCGGGATCTGGGTCTGCGGATCGACAACAACGTCCGGACCTTCGCGTGTCGAGTCCGTGTACGTGCTGCCAAATCCGACCTGCGGTAGGTACGCGCCACGTGCCTGCGGTTTCGCTTCCAGGGCTGCCATGCGACGCGCTTCCGCCTCGTGAATCGAAGGATCGCTCTGCAGTGCCTGCTGGTAGATCTCGAGCAGGGAGGCTGCGGAGGCCGGCCCGATAACGGCGAAGCAGCTCACGACAAGCAGTAATGCTCTGAAATTAATTAGTTTTTTCATCGGATCCCGTTCCGGAACTTGAATGCCCTTACTCAAACAAGGGGTGACAGGTGTTATAGTCTACTACATCACTAAACCAGTTAAAACCTCGACTTCTGCAGTTAGATGCGACAGCAGGCCAACTGGTTTCGTTAGAGGCGCAAACTTTTCTAGAATCTGAACTGCGGCGGCAAACTGCCGTTGGTCAGTGGTGCGAGCTCAGTCTCGAACAGGCTTTCACTGTACCAGTCGTTCTCGTCGGTGCGAACGACGATTTTTGCATTCATAGCGGGCGCCTCGCCCACGACCACAAACAGGCGTCCGCCAGGCGCCAATGCGGCAACGAAACGTGGATCGAAATTCTCGATCGAACCCGTGACGGCAATGGCATCAAACTCACCGTGTGGCAGTTCCGCCATGGCATCCATTTTTTCAAGTTGTACGTTCGTGATCTTTCGTTCAGACAGTTTTTGCGCGGCGTGTGCGATGAAATCTTCATGGATATCGATGCTCGTGACGTGTGCGGCGAGTTGTGCGAGGCAGGCCGTCAGGAATCCGCTGCCGGTACCGACTTCGAGCACCTGCTCACCACCGGACAGTCCGAGCGCCTGCAACACGCGTCCTTCAATGGTGGGTGTCATCATGAGCTCACCATGTCCGATCGGGATCTCAGTGTCGGCAAAGGCGATCGACTCGTAGCCCGGGGGTACAAATTCCTCGCGAGGAACCGTGTTGAAGACGTCGAGGACGTCGTCGTCGAAGACGTGCCAGGCGCGAACTTGCTGTGAGACCATCTGCCGGCGGGCGAAATCTGTGTTCATGAACGGGATTCCTGTAATTCCTTGTTATGTGTCGACTTTCTTGACAAGCATCGCATCGCGCTGACTCCCAAGCGGAATGATATTGGCGCTGTTCCATCATTATGGTGAATCGCCGCGGCCGGGTCATGTAGCTGGGATATGCTTACGGATGCTTGGTTTATGTAAGCTTATTGAGCCCAATAATACCAAATGACAAAAATTTTCTTGGCTGTATCTGGACGACTTTTCCGGATTAACTGGGCTCTGAATGTCGCCGCTTTTGACTAATATTATTTTCGTTTCACTGGCTGCTGCCGCGGTTGGCGTGGCGGCCTGGCTGTGGGCGAGTCGAAGCAATCTTTTGCGCCGCGTTCGTCGCCTCAGCAAGGAAATGCTGGAAGCGTCAAAAGACGCATCCGTCGGACGCCGGCTGACTATACCGAACGATGCCGATACCGCCCAGATTGCGAACACGGTAAACCGACTATTCGATGCGCTCGGCGAACGCGACGAAAAAATCCAGGGCCGTGACCGGTTGTTTCGCGACTTCTCGCAAACATTGCCCGAAATCGTCCTCATTCACGACGAGAAAATTTTGCTGGCGAACGAGTCGGCGGCCTCGCTCGTGGGCCTCGAACCGCCACAACTGGTTGGCCGGGACGTAGCAGACCTGGTCAAGCCGGCGTATCGCGCGCTGTTTCGAAAGACTGTGACGAAGCGGCTGGCCGGTGAAGAAGCGCCGCGGCGCATAGAAGTACAACTGATTAACGGCAACCAGACCGGTCTTTGGGTCGAGGCGCAGAGCTCGACGATTGAATTCCGCGGCCGACCCGCCATTATCACTGTCGCCCGCGATGTCAGTCATCGCAAGAGCCTCGAGGTGTCGTTGTCACGCAGCAAACGCCAGGCGCAGTACACGCTGGAGTCAATTTCCGAAGGTGTCATTACAACGGACAATGACGGCCGCATTGACTACATGAACCTCGCCGCTGAAAGCCTGATCGGAACCAACCGCGATGATGCGGCCGGGCACCGTGTTGGCGAACTGTTCACGCTCGTCGACGATGCCGATCGTCGGCCGCTTGGCGATCCCGTCGAGCGCTGCCTTGCCATGCGTCGTCGCGTCAACATGGGGCGTCGTGCGGTCATGGTGAGTGTCGACGGTGAACACGAACACTCAGTCGAAATCACGGCGTCACCGGTACGCGGCCCGGGAAACAGCATCTCCGGTGCCGTCGTCGTATTCCACGATGTCAGTGAACTTCGCGGCCTGACACGACAGATGTCGTACCAGGCCACTCACGATCCGCTGACAGGACTGATCAATCGCCGCGAGTTCGAGCGCAGGCTCGATGAAGCGATGGACTCGGCTCACGCCGAGGAAGCCGTGCACATCTTGTTCTACATGGACCTTGATCGCTTCAAGGCCGTCAACGACACCTGCGGGCATCTGGCCGGCGACAACATGCTGCGCGAAGTCGCGGCGCTCATTAAAGACCAGGTGCGCGATTCGGACGTTGTCGGACGTCTTGGCGGTGATGAGTTCGGTTCTCTGCTGATCGGTTGTCCCATCGACAAGGCACGCCAGATCGCCACGGACGTGTGTAACGCCGTCGCCGATTACCGCTTCGTGTGGAAAGACAAGATATTCAACATCGGCGTGTCGATCGGACTTGTCGAGATCAGTCATGCGAGTGGCACGTTGCAGGACGTTATGAGTGCCGCCGATTCGGCCTGCTACATGGCGAAACAGCAGGGGCGCGGACAGGTCCACGTCTATTCCGCACGCGACGAGGCGGTCGCGCGCGAGCGCGGCGATATCCAGTGGCTACGGCAGCTGCAGGATGCCTTGCATGAAGATGGCTTCGAACTCGCGGTGCAACCCATCATCGCGACGAGCGGGCAGGTCGAAACCGGCCCGGCCGCCGAGGTGTTGATCCGCCTGACCGACGAACGCGGCAAACCGACCAACTCGGCTGAATTCCTGCGGCCCGCCGAGCGTTACCAGTTGATGCCACAGATCGATCGCTGGGTAATCAACGCATCGCTGTCGGCGATTGCGGCCGGCGAGATCAAGCTGCCGGCGCACCGTAGCTGTGCCATCAACCTGTCGAGCCAGACGCTAGGCGACGAATCGTTTCTCGGCTTTGTTGTCGAGTCGCTCGACCGTACCGGCATCCCGCCATCGGCGATCTGCTTCGAGGTTACGGAAACTGCGATTCTGGCCAACGTGCAGCATGCGCAGCGATTTATCGAGGTGCTGCATGGCATTGGCTGCGAATTTTCGCTCGACGACTTTGGCAGCGGGCTCGGTTCATTCTCGAGCCTGAAGCACCTGCCGGTCGACTACCTGAAGATCGACGGTACCTATACGCGCAATCTGCAGACCGACGAAGTCAACCAGGAAATGGTGTCGGCGATGATCAAGCTCGCGCGCAAAATGCAGTTCCGCATCGTTGCCGAGCAGGTCGAACAGCAGGAAGACTTTGACTGGCTCAGGGATGTCGGCGTTGATTTCGTGCAGGGTCATTTTATTGAGTCGCCGTCGCCGCTGGGATCCTCGTCAACGACGGGCAACTTCCGGGTCCTCAATCCCTGACAAGCTGCCCCCGCAGCATCAGTGCGGTCCACAGGATCAGACCAGGCGTCGCGTCACTCGGCCGGCGAAGTGTACTCGGGGCTGGTGCCCAGATTCCTTAACGATTGGGATTCTCCGTATGTCGCGACGTGTTCGGCAACGAGCTCTTTGCCTTCAGCAATCTGACTATTATTCATGCCGGCTTTCCAAACCAGCCAGTCGGTATCAGCAAGTGGTCCGCCGACCACGCCGCCGCGATTAGCCAGGGCAATCCACTTATAGGCCAGCACCAGGTTCTGCTCGGTGCCCCACGCCTGTCCGTACAACATGCCCAGCGCATACTGCGCTTCCGCAATGCCCTGCATGGCTGCTGACTGGTAAAACTCGAGAGCCGGTTCGTAGTTTCTCATTACGTTAGCGGCATGTAGACCCAGGTAGTACTGCGCTCTTGGGTCACCCTGATCGGCGGCCAATGCAAACCACTTGACGGCACCGTCCCAGTGTTCGTCTTTGCCGCGAAGCGAATAGCGGGCATCCACATACTGCTTACCAATCGCATACTGGGCCTGCATATCGCCGGCCAGCGCGCGTTGCTCGAGGTTTGGGTCAATCTGCGGCGTTACGGTTGTGCAACCGGTCAGCAGTGCCAGAAGTACGAGCTGCGATCTCATATCAGTGCCTCGAGGTCGGAAGTCAGGGATAACTCGCATCCTTGCACCCGGGCCCCGGAGTGTTGAGTGTGTAGTGGTAGGGTATACGCAACTCAGGGCTCCATTGCCGGTCGCGTAGCGAAGTGGTGTAAACGCTGTTGCGATAGCGAAATCGCGCGCGTGGTTGCCAAATGTAGCTTGCGCAGGGTTCAAGGTCTGTTAGCAATGCATGACTCGGCTCGAGCAGGCCGACGATTTCATAGAAGGTTTTGCCGCTGTAACGACCGCTGATGCGAAGTTCGTAAGTTACATCGCTGATCTGGCTGCGCAATTCGTCGTGGAGTACTTCCCCGAGCGACTGCCACGCCATTTGCGGGCGCACGGACTCTACGACGGGCCAGCGTTCCTGCATGATGCCGATGATGCTGCGCTTGTTGACGGGCATCGGCTGCACAGGGGCAAGCACCAGCTTTGGCTGCCATTCGACGAGCGTTGCCTGCAGCACTTTGGTCACTGTCCGTGACGTCCAGCGGGTCAGGGCAGTGTCCGGTTCGTTCTCGTCCTGCCAGGTATTCACATCGAAGTCGTCGCTGAACTCACCTGCGATCGTGACCAGCACCTCACGGGCGGCGTTAATGAGTTCGATGCGATAGGGCATCGAGACGCCGATGTCACTGTCCTTGTAGCCGCTGTGAATCAGGGTCGTCGGGCCGAGCCACACACGCAATATGACGGAATCCGCGTTTGCCTCGTCGACTACGGGCAATGCGGCCGTTGCGGCCTGCCGCCGCAGTTCGTCCGCGAAGCGGCTGTGGACATCGAAGGCAGCAAGATACTCATAAAGTGTTTCGAGCTGCTCAATGGAAATCGCCTCATCCTGCACGCGCCATGCGGCAATGAAGGGAAAGAACGGCGCCAGGCCGATGCAGAAGGCTGCCGTGTAGGGGTCCGCGCCGCGCAGACACTCGACCGGGGCAACGGCAAGCATTTTTGCGCCCTCGGCCATGCCATCGCCGCCGTCGGTCAGCGCGACGGACTGAGAACCGGCGCCGGGCGCGATGAACTCGAGCGCCACATGGGTATAGGCGAGATCGCGACTGTGAAAAGCTGCAACGGGTTCGGGCGGCGGCGCGCTGGCACATCCGGCTGTCAATAGAATGAACAGGGGCACGCCGAATGCAGAGGCTGGTCGCGAACGACGTAGCTCAAACATCACCGTGAACATGTCAGATTGTTCCTGCACACTGGGCTGCTGCCCTTATCCGCCGGAATTTACGCTCGCCGTCAATACTGCGCAACAGAAATTTTGCCTCCGAAGGCGATCTCGGTAGCTTCTTCCGGACAAAAAAAAGCCTCGCCGGAGCGAGGCTTTTTTGCGTTCCGAAAAACGTCGCTTTTACATGAACTTCAGCAGGATGCCGCCGTACTGTACGAAGAACGGTACGAAGACGAGCGACAGAATGGCTGATAATTTGATCAGGATATTCAGCGACGGGCCAGACGTGTCCTTCAAAGGATCGCCCACCGTATCGCCAACCACCGCGGCTTTGTGATTGTCGGTGCCCTTGCCACCGAGATTACCGGCTTCGATGTACTTCTTGGCGTTGTCCCAGGCGCCGCCCGAGTTTGACTGCGAGATTGCGAAAACGCCGCCTGCGACCAAGGAGCCGGCCAGCAATCCGGCCGTGGCCTCGATGCCGAACAAGAATCCGGTGACGAGCGGTGCACCCATGATCAGTACGCCGGGCGCGATCATTTCGCGAACGGCAGCCTTCGTTGAGATCGCGACGCACTTCGCGTAGTCAGGATCGCCGGTGCCTTCCATGATGCCCGGAATCTCACGGAACTGGCGCCGCACTTCCTCGATCATCTTGAATGCGGCCGCGCCGACTGATTTCATCGTCATCGCCGTGAACAGTGCCGGCAATACGGCACCGATGAACAGGCCGCTGAAGACCATCGGGTCGAGCAGGTTAATCGATCCGAGAAGATCCGAGGTCGGGTCCTGTTCTTTCATTAACAGATCGGCTCGGGTCAGGAACGCACCGAACAGCGCAAGCGATGTCAGAATCGCAGCGCCAATCGCGAAGCCCTTACCGATGGCGGCCGTGGTGTTACCGGCTGAGTCCAGAACGTCTGTGCGTTCGCGCACGTGTTCCGGCATACCGGCCATCTCGGCGATGCCGCCGGCGTTGTCCGCCACCGGACCGTACGCGTCGATCGTTAGCGCGATGACCAGCGTGCCCAGCATTCCCAGCGAGGCAATGGCAATACCGTACATGCCAGCCAGCATCCACGGAATGTAGATAGCAAGGCCGATCGCGAGGTACGGGCCGACAGCACTCTTGTAACCGAGCGCCAGCCCGAAAATGATGTTGGTCGCCGTACCGGTCTCGCAGGACTCGGCTACTTCACGAACAGGCCTGTAAGCATCCGACGTGTAGTACTCAGTGAGCAGGCCTACTACGAGGCCGGCGATGAGGCCAGTCAGGAAGCACAGGTACACGCCAAGCGATGTGTACTCAACGCCGGCGATTGGGAACTCGGCCGGAATCAATTGCATGGTCACGAAGTACATGACGACGGCCATGATCACGCTTGAGATGATCAGCATGTTTTTCAGCGCCGGACCTACCTGGGCCTCGGTCTTAACGCGGATCAGCATAATCGTAAGCAGGCTGACCGGAATGCCAATCGCCGAGATGGCAATTGGGTATAGCAGCGCATCGACGTTGCCGCCGAAGGCAATCGCGCTGATGACCATAGCGGCGCAGGTGCTTTCCGCACAGGAGCCGAAGAGGTCAGCGCCCATACCCGCGACGTCGCCGACGTTGTCGCCAACGTTGTCAGCGATAACGGCCGGGTTACGTGGGTCGTCTTCCGGAATGCCCGCCTCGACCTTGCCAACGAGGTCAGCGCCAACATCGGCTGCTTTCGTGAAGATGCCGCCGCCCACGCGCGCGAACAGCGCGATGGCGGAACCGCCGAGACCGAAGCCGGCAATGACTTCCATCAATACGTGCGGTGGCACATCGTCTGGCATTACATACTTGAGGCCTAGGTAGATCAGCAGCATGCCAAGCGAGGCCAGGCTGACCAGTGCGAAGCCCATAACCGCACCGGAGTGCAGTGCGAGATTGAACGCGCTGGAGAGCGACTGGTTCGCAGAGACCGTCGTACGAGCGTTGCCCGCGGTCGCAATCTTCATGCCGATGTAGCCACTGGCGATCGAGATGATCGCGCCGAAAATGAACGCGACGGCCGTGTAAATGCCCTCATTGACGTTCGCGGTGTGGTGATCATCGATCAGGAGGGCAATGACGATGCCGAACAGGACCATGAAGATGGCCATGAACTTGTATTCCTGCTTGAGGAAAGCCATCGCGCCTTCGGCAATCGCCGCATGAATCTTGCGCAGTTTGCCGCGTGTTTCGGCGTCTTCGACACCCATATCGACCGCAACACGGCTGACCGAGCGTGCGTAGTAAAAGGCCACAGCGAGTCCGAAGAGGGACAGGGCCAGGATAATCGCAACTGACATACTGTTTGTTACTCCATATTCTTATGCTTATTGGTGGCCGGCCGGCCTCGAAAGCGCGCGAATCATACCACAAATTTTGTGCCGGTCTTGGGCTTGACGGGCACCATTTTCAGCTTCGCGGTCTTCGGCAATCCCTTGAAATATGGGGGATAATTCTCGCCCTTGATCAACGGCTCGAGATACCGCCGACCCGCCGCGGTAATGCCGAAGCCGTCTTTCGTGATGTAGCGGCGCGGCAGCATTTTTTCCTTGTTGGCGATGCGGCCGAGTGGGGCGGATTCGATCGTCCATTTGTACGGCGAGTCGGACACGCGCTTGATCACGGGCATGACCGCGGTTTTGCCGGCCAATGCAAATTCGACGGCCTTCTTGCCGACCGCGTAGGCCTGTTTCACATCGACATCGGACGCAATGTGGCGTGCCGAGCGCTGCAGGTAGTCTGCAATGGCGTAATGAAATTTGTAGCCAAGACTTGAACGCACCATGTCGGCAACCACGGAGGCAACGCCGCCGAGCTGTGCATGGCCGAAGGCATCCTTGGTGCCCTGATCGGCCAGGAACTTGCCATTGGCATAACGCGCGCCTTCGGACACGACGACGACGCAGTAGCCGTAGTCGTTCACGCACTGGCGCACACGTTTCAGGAAATCACGCTTCCGAAACGGGATTTCCGGGAACAGGATGATGTGCGGCGCATCACCTTCTTTCTTGCCGGCCAGTCCGCCGGCCGCCGCAATCCAGCCGGCATGGCGACCCATGACCTCGAGAATGAACACCTTGGTCGAAGTCTCCGCCATCGACGCCACGTCCAATGCAGCTTCCTGGGTGGAGACCGCGATGTACTTGGCGACCGAGCCAAATCCCGGACAGTTGTCGGTAATCGGCAGGTCATTGTCGACGGTTTTCGGTACGCCGAGGCAGGTAACCGGGAAGCCCATTTTTTTCGAGATCTGCGACACCTTGTGCGCGGTGTCCATGGAGTCGTTGCCGCCGTTGTAAAAGAAGTAGCCAATATTGTGCGCCTTGAAGACCTCGATCAGT
Organism: Pseudomonadota bacterium; assembly: GCA_038533035.1. GTDB lineage: Bacteria > Pseudomonadota > Gammaproteobacteria > Steroidobacterales > Woeseiaceae > UBA1847. Next base: position 1,691 of record JBCAZN010000004.1, on the reverse strand, counting down.
CGTTCGTATTCGGCGCGATTCTCCTCGATGCCCTTCAGCTTGTAACGTGCCGAGCCGAACGCGCCGCCCGGTGTGTAAATCAGTGCCGCAATTGCCGCGGCGCTCTCCCGGTTGGTGTCGATCAGGTTTTCGGTTAGCGCGCCAATGATGCCGTTGTTGCCGGCGTAGACGTTGGCGATCTTGTTGGGGTGTTTGCGGGCCGTTTCGATGACGCCACAGGCGGAGGCGTTGATGACGGCAGTCACACCGCCCGACTGGGCGTAAAAGGCATTCATTGCTGGCATTTGCGAGTTTCTCGGTTGCTGGATCGGGGAGTCCGGAAGGATACCGTGCATTGACGGCAAAGTCCTTTCTCGGTAGCGTACTTGCCGCCGGTGTTACGCCGGTTTTTTTTGGTTCGAGAGAGACACTATTGATGCGTATCGTACTGCTCGGCGCGCCGGGTTCCGGCAAGGGCACCCAGGCCAAGAAGCTGATGGCGGACAGGAATATTCCGCAGGTATCGACTGGTGACATGCTGCGCGCAGCCGTGGCCGCAGGCACGCGTTTTGGCCTGCAGGCCAAGGAAATCATGGACGCGGGCAACCTGGTACCGGATGAGGTCGTACTGGGAATTATCAGCGAACGGCTCATGGAACCGGACGCCCAGGAGGGATTTATCCTGGACGGATTCCCGCGCACGACGCAGCAGGCGCTCGATCTCGATCAACTGCTCGATGAAATGGGCACACCGCTCGACACGGCCGTTCTCATGGATGTCGACTTCGACATCCTCATGAAACGCCTGACCGGTCGCCGCACCTGTTCATTGACCGGCAAACTGCTGAATGTCTACTTCTCGCCGAAAGAGGAGCTCGATGAGTGCCTGGCGGCTGGCGGCGAGCTGGTGCAACGAGAGGACGACAACGAGGAAACGATCTCGAATCGCCTCGATGTCTACCGCGAAAACACCGAACCACTAATCGACTTTTACCGCGAGCGCGACAAACTAGTCACGATCGATGCCGACGGTTCAATAGAAGAGGTTTACGACCGCCTGACCAACGCTCTAACCTGAGCCAGAGTCCGCAAAAAGACCGGTCCGGGACAATCGATTGCGCTTCACTGACAGGCGCTTAATCGATTGTCCCGGACCGGTCTTTTTACTGCGCAGGTGTCAAAGCAAAGTTTGCAGATCGTTGCCAATCAATTCGGCTCTCCACCCGGTAAACACTCTCGAGTCTCGGCTTCCGGAGATGATCACCGCTGAGAGTTCGCGTTTTGACGCGATCGTTTCGGCCGCGAGATCGAGGTCCGATGCACAGGCCGCGACCTTCGCCTGCATTTTCTTGAGCACCGCTTTTTGTGCTTCGTCCGGCGGACTTGGCGGCTTGTAGCCGTTCTCGTCGCTGGCCGAGGCCTTCACCTCGCGCAGCAGTTGCTGACCAATACGTGCGACGCTCTTGGGCGTCAAGCCCTCGGTGTCCGCGAGTTGTTTCATGCTGGTGGGCAGTTTGTACGCCACATCCAGCAAAACATTGTCGCGCAGGATCCATTGCCGAGGCCGATTGCGCTCGATCGCTTCCTGTTCGCGCCAGGTCGCAAGTCGCGCCGCGGCGGCGCGGCGACGAGATCGGAAGGGGGGCGGGTAGGGGCTGGGGGGGGGGGTCGGGGGAGGGGGGGGGGGGGGGGGGGGGAGGGGGGGGGGGGGG
>JBCAZN010000003.1:0-28891 GCA_038533035.1 Pseudomonadota bacterium | reverse complement strand
CCATTTCGCAAGCAACTCAGCCTCGAGTTCGAGACTGAAGCCACCCGGGCCGTAGCGCGGCACCGAATCCGGCGTCAACTCCGCGATCATATCGTTGGCGGTGTCGGCTATGGGACGGAACGTCAGACCGGTCGCCATTGCGCGATCGTTATTGACCTGCATGAACGGCAGCGGGCCGGCGCCGTACCAGGGTCCGTAGTTGGGCTGCACGCTGTCATCGATGTTCGCACGTATCCATTCCCAGTCGAGCCAGGTCAGAGTGGATGTCGAACCTGTTGCTGCGACCAGCCCCTCGAGGAGTGGCCGTGCGCGGTAGGGCTCCTCGGCACCGCAGGCGTTGTAGGGCCCGGAACCGCTGCCGTCTTCGAGCAGCCGTACCATCCAGCCGCACATATCGACAGCATCAATGTATTGCACCGGCAGGTCATCCTGGCCGGGAACGAGAATTTCGTTGCCTGCCTGCATGCGTCTCAGCCAATGGCGCAGTCTTTCGGTGGGGTCACCGGTTCCCGTAATGATGCCTGGCCGAACATTGATCGCGTCGTCGCCGAAGACCTGCGCGACCTCCTGTTCGCAGTAGGCCTTGCGCGCTCCGTAGTGCGGTCCGTACGGGCCTTCTGACTCGTCCGTTGGATCATCCATCGTGGCGTAAGGCGCCGTGTACTCATCATCGTCGACCGTCAGCGATTCCGCGTAGGCCGAAATGCTCGACACAAACATGTACTTGCCAACGTGACCGTCAAGCAGTTCGGCCGACAGACGAGCATGCCGCGGGTAAAAGCCTGAGTTGTCGATCACTGCATCCCAGTCACGTCCTTTCAGTGCATCAAGATCGCCACCCCTGTCGCCGATCAGGCGTTCAACGTCGGGGAACATATCCGGCGCCGTCTTGCCACGATTGAACATCGTGACATTGTGACCGCGCGACAACGCGTAGTTGATCTCGTGCGGCCCGATAAAACCGGTTCCGCCCAAAATCAGGAGGTCGAGTGACTTTTTTGCCGGCTCGCGCGAACAGGCCCAGCCCGGCATCGCGGCAACTACTCCGAGTGCGGTTGCCGAACGGATGAAATTGCGTCGTGATGCCATCATTTAGGGATTCTTCTTGTTTTTCTGCTGAGTTCGACGATAAGTTTACCAGCTCAACACGAACAACGTTAAACCTGCCGTCCTGCCCGCAAGCAAAGCCGAACCACAGCTTTCTGCAACAAATTGAAGTTCTGAACGCATACAGGCAAATTCAACTAATCGACCCAACAGGTACCCGCATGAGTGACAGACGCGTCGTCGTAAATGACAAAATGCAGTCGGATTACGTTTATACGCTGACAGCAAGGACAGGCCGCGATTTTGATGCCGAGTTTGAGCCACAGCTGACACCAAAGGAAATGCTCGAGATGGGGGTTTTCGGTGGCAAGTACATGACCGACTGCCAGGACGAGTTTCCCGATAGCTGGTTTACAAAAGCGAAACTCAGTCCGGAGCGATACAACAACGACCTGAACCTATTTGGTGTGAAAGCATCTCAGCCACTGGCCGAATGGCGACGCAAAGGCTGGATCTGGCCTGACGACCCACGCGGCTGGTTCCAATGGTATTGCCGCTACTACATGGGCCGGCGCTGCGAAGACGACGAGCGTCAGATCAAGCGCTGGAAAAACATGAAGCGGCATGTCACACAGGTTCGTCGTAACTGCGAACGTTACGATATGGATTGCCGTCCGAAACAACGTCAGGCACTGTTGCACTGGGCCTACGACTCCACCGACATGTGACCAGACCAGGAGTAAAGTCGTTGAAACGTGTTATCAAGATTATCGCCCTGACGGCGCTTTGTTCGACCGCATCGGCGGAAACACAGGTCGAATTCCTGCCATTCTCGATTCCCGACAGCGGCCGTATCGTCATTGCCGCGACTGAAGGGGACTCGCTCAGTGGTGTTGCGGCGGAACTGAACAACCGATTAGATGGCGCGCTGTCCGTAGCCGCCACTGAATCCGGTTTTAAAGGCGAAGCCAACACGACGGTCACCCTGTACGGCGTGGGCCCATATTCGCGAATCGACCTTGTCGGTATCGGCGCCGCGCCAGTCGATCGCGTGATGGCAGAAGACTTCGGTGGTACGGCCGCCGCAACACTGGCGGGCGTGACAGGCGGCAGCGTACAGATTCTCTGGGCACCGAATGCAGAAGACGCGACCGGTACGGCTGCCCAGGTCGCTTTTGGCTACAAGCTGCGCAGCTACAATTTTGATCGGCATAAATCCTCTCGCACCGATCCGGGTACTTTGCCGACAGTGCAACTCCTGAGTGACGACGGATCAGGGCCCACCTACCAGAACGACCTCGCACATCTTGCTGACGGCGTATACCTCGCGCGCAACATGAGCTCGGAACCGGCCAATCTCGTCTGGCCGCAGGAGTTTGTCGATCGTGCCAAAGCCGAATTCAGAGGTATCGACAACGTCTCGATAAAAGTGCTCGACGAAAAAGACATGCAACGCCTTGGCATGGGCGCGCACTGGGGCGTCGGCAAAGGCTCATCACGGCCACCACGCTTGCTGATTATCGAGTACATGGGCGGCGGTGACGAAGCGCCCATCGTTCTTGCCGGCAAGGGCATCACGTTTGACACCGGCGGCATCTCGCTGAAAGACAATGACAAGATGTGGATGATGAAAGGCGACCTCGGTGGTGCCGGCGTCGTTACCGGCACAGTGCTCGCCGCCGCTCGGCGCGCGGCGAAGGTCAACGTGGTCGCTTTGGCCGCACTGGCAGAAAACATGCCTTCGGGTTCAGCTACTCGCCCTGGTGATGTACTTACATCAATGTCCGGAATCACGATTGAAATTCTTTCAACCGACGCTGAAGGCCGGTTGGTACTCTCGGACGCCGTCTACTACGGTCAGGTGACCTACGAACCGCCTGTTCTCATCGACGTTGCAACGCTGACGGGGTCTATAGGTCGCGCACTCGGCGATGAGTACGCGGGAATCTTCGGCCGTCACGACGAGCTCATCGAACAAATTGCCGCCGCATCGGAGGCGGCGGGCGAAGCCGTCTGGCGACTGCCACTGGATGATTCACACTTCAAACAGATCGAATCCAGCTACGGTGACATCAAGAACAGTGGTGCCGGCAGCCCCGGCGCAAGTGCCGGGGCCGCGTTCATCGGTTCGTTCGTCGACGAAGAGCAGGTTTGGGCACATCTCGACATTGCGGGCGTCGACTATTACGAGGAAGATCGGCCGACGACACCGAAAGGCTACTCCGGATTCGGCGTTCGTACATTAGATGAATACCTGCGTCGACATCACGAGCAACAATGAGCAAAAAGAAAAATCTCGCGCCTGAAACAATTAGCGCCCAGGCACTCGGGTTGTTCGACAGGAGTACGGGCGGCGTGTCGCCCAGTATTCATATGGCGACTACCTTCCTGCGCGACGCAAATTACGCACTGCTGCATCCGGACCATAGTTACAGCCGCGATGAGAACCCGACGTTTATCGCCGCCGAGCGCGTACTGTGTGAACTCGAGCATGGCGAAGACGCGATGCTATTCAGTTCCGGCATGGCCGCGGCCACGGCCGTTCTGCAAATATTAAAGCCGGGCGATCACGTCGTTGCGCCGCGGGTCATGTACTGGGGTCTGCGTGACTGGCTGCAGTCGTTCTGTAAACAGTGGAATATCCGGCTCGACCTGTTCGACCCAACCGACCCCGACTCGCTCGCTGCTACGGTACGTAAGGGGGAAACGCGACTCGTCTGGATTGAAACACCCTGCAATCCAACCTGGGACGTCATTGATATCGCAGCGGCGGCCGAGGTCGCGCGCAGTATTGGCGCGAAGCTTGCCGTCGACTCAACGGCAGCAACACCTGTACTGACGCGACCCCTTCAACATGGCGCCGATTTCGTTATGCATTCGGCTACCAAGTATCTCAGTGGTCATAGCGATGTGCTCGCAGGCGCGGTTGTCACCGCGAACCATGACGAACATTGGAAAAAGGTGCGCGATGCGCGATCACACGGCGGTGCCGTGCCGGGCTCACTCGAGGCATGGTTATTACAGCGCAGCATGCGGACACTGCACCTGCGCGTGCGCAAGTCGTGCGAATCGGCAATGGCAATTGCGACTCACTTCGCCTCTCACCCGGGACTGAAAGCTGTGCTGTATCCGGGACTGCAATCGCACGCCGGCCACGAGATTGCGAAGCGGCAAATGGACGGTGGGTTTGGCGGCATGCTGTCACTGCGCGTAAATGGCGATGCCGAGCGTGCGCTTGAGGTGTGCGGCCGTTTCGAGGTTTTCGCGAGAGCAACGTCGCTTGGCGGCGTGGAGAGCCTGGTCGAACACCGTTTCTCCATCGAAGGACCGCGAAGTCCGGTTCCGCCGGACCTGATTCGAGTCTCAGTGGGTATTGAGGCCGTCGAGGACCTCATCGACGATCTTGAGCACGCGCTCGGCTAATCGAACGAGTATCCCCACTTGTCGATGAGCGTCCGATCTTTCTCGCGAACAAGCTCTGCGAGCTCAGGCGTGTAGCCCGCGGTCCGGTTCGGCGGGCGCGGACTGGCATTCAACGCACGCGTTTCCTCGAGGTATGTCGAGATCTCGTTGCTGATCGGCGTTTTCGTTTCCTCGAACAGGCGCACCACCTCGCTACGAAGGTTTTCAAAGTGCCCGATATGTATCGCATGGTCGCGATCAGTCGAATACATCAGTTCGAATAACCAGGAATAGTAGCCGCGGTCTGGCGGGTAACTCGCAAAGTGCTCGGATCGCAGTCCCGGCAGCCGCCTGCGCGGCGGTGTCTGCCGCGTGATCGCCGCCGGCGCAGTCTTGCATAGCTGTTGCAGTAGTCGACGGTTCTCCTCGCTGCCGTCACCGAGCGTCAGAAATCGCCTAACTGTGTCTGCAAACCCCAATGTGCCGCGGTTCGACAGCACCTGGTAAATGTACTGCTGCTTGCGACGGTAGTCGTAGAACATCGACACATACCAGTCCCACGGATTGCGTACCAAACCGATGACGGGAAGGTGCGTGAACTGCTGTGGAAGATCGCGAAGGTGACCGTGATACTGGATCATGCGCGCGCTTTGCACATGATCCATGATCAGCTTGTTGAGAAACGTCCCGGCGGAACGTGAAGTATGTATGTAGACGAAAGTGTCGGTAACGATCATTACTGCTGCGCTGCAGGCTGCCTCCGGATCCAGCGTATCTGCAGCGCAATACCCACGACGAATGCGCCCAGCAGCACCAGGTAGCAGGTGCGAAGCAATGGATCTTCGATAGACGTCACGACGGGGTCGCCGACCGGCAACCGCATCAAGCCGTCGGTAATTGCAGGAATGCCGTGGAACAGCAGCGTTGCCGAATAACTGATCGCGCGAATGTAGCGCGACATCGCGCCGAATACCGCCGTCTTGTCGGCGACTACGCCGACGACCAGCGCCAGCAAGGTCAGTACGGCCAGACCGTGTGCCGGGCCAAAACCGCCGTGCTGAAAAATAGTCAGTGCGGTTGCAGCGGTAATCAGGGTCGTGACGAGGTACACCTCGCCAGTACGCGTTCCCAACCGGATTTCTTTGTGGTTAATGAGCGCCGCGACGGCACTGACGATCGCGACAATGCCCATCGCCGTATGAAACCAGCCTATTGTTGTTATCTCTGGCATGCTGAATCTCCACTTTGGACGATGAGTATGCCACAGTGATGTTTCGCAGCCGGAGGCTCAGCTATGACCGCTCGTATCGACCGACGCCAGTTCGTGAAATCCCTTGCCGGCAGTGCCGCTGCCCTCGCGTTTCCACAGCTAACACTCGCGCAGTACGGCCCGGTGCCCGGCAAAATTCTGCTGCGCTACAACGAGAATCCGTATGGACCCAGCGCGCTTGGGCTTGAGGCGGGCCGGAAAGCGGCCGCGGTTGGTGCCTACTACCCCGGGTCAGTTGAGTATGACCTGCAGGCGCTCATTGCGGAGCAACACAACCTTACAACCGCGAACATGATCCTGTCGTCGGGCTCGAACGAGGCCCTGCAGGCCTCGATGATGGCCTACGGCAAGAAAGGCAAAGTGATCATGCCCGCGCTGACCTACATGGAGCATGTCGGCTACGCGACGCGCAAAGGCGTCGAGGTTGATTACATCCCGCTGACCAAAGACCTGTCTATCGACCTCGACGCGATGGCCGCGGCCGTGGATGACACGACGAGCCTGGTCTACGTTTGTAACCCCAACAACCCGACCGGCAGGGCACTCGACGGCGACGAGCTGCGCGCGTTCTGCCGCAAGGTAGGCAAACGCGCCGTTGTCATGGTCGATGAGGCCTACAACGAGGTCACCGACGACCCGGAGTACAGTTCTGTCGTCGACCTTGTTCGTGACGGCGAGAACGTCGTTGTCATCCGAACATTCTCCAAACTGTTTGGCATGGCCGGTTTTCGCGTCGGCTACGGCATGGCTCGACCGGATATCGCGAGCGGCATCAAGGGTCACGTGATGGCGTGGCCGAACGGCGTGGGACTGGCGGTTGCGTTCGCGAGTTATACGGACGATGAATTCATCACAATGTCGCGGCAAAAAATTATCGAAGGCCGCAACATGCTGACAGCGACATTCCGACGCAACGGGATTGAGCCGCTGCCATCACAGACCAACTTCCTGTATGCAGACATCGGTCGCGACGCAAAGCGTTTCGCCGCTGCGATGGCGTCAAGGAATATCATCATCCGCGACAACGTCGGCGGGCCGGAGACCTTCATTCGGGTCAGCACCGGCAAACTCGAGGACCTCGAAGTGTTCGACGAGGTGTTCACCGAGCTCTATAACGCCTAGTCTTCGGTCGACTCGTTCGGGACGTCGGACTCACCCATCGCAGCAAGCAATCTTGCAAATTGCGCAGGGCGATAGCGTTCGTCGTTTTGCAGCGCGTCACCGAGCGCAACGAGTTCGTCTTCAAGTTCGGCGTCGCCGATTTCGAAGACCAGCATTTGTACCGCCATGAAGGCCTGTTCCGCACTTGCATAGTCCAGGTAGTTGCCTTCTGCGCCAGTGGCCAGGATCTCTCGCAAGATCTGCATCTCGCGCCCGCGCGTGCCGACACCTTTCAGTCGCGATTGCATGCGTTGAATGACTGCATCGAGCGCCGTGGCCGCAGATCGGATAGCAGTAACACTGGAACTGCCGGATTCGTGCAGATTGGTCAATGCGTCCTCGAGTGCTTCAGCTTCGCCGGGCGCGACCGCCCTGCTCAAAGCCAGTGCCATAACGAACGTGCCATCGGTGAGAAACGGCTTACCCGGCACCGCGTTGCCGTGGCGTGGCAGGCGCTGCCACTGCACCGATTTCATTGACCGGTGGCAGGCGTGGCAATCGTACAGGCCAAGCTCGGGAAACATGCCGTTGCCGGCGAAGTCGTCGTCGCGAATCAGTGCCAGACGGGCGCGCGCTTCGGTGAGCAGCCCCGTTGCCCAGATGTCGTTATGACTCAGGCTGCCTTTGCGATCGACATAGTCGTCATCGACACGATAGTGCGGCTGCCGTCCTGCCGTTCGCCACAGTTCCGTAAACGTATCGAGCTCGAACGACAATCGCGGGTGACCGGCCGCCATGATCGTGTGCGTGGCAAACTTGTCCCTGGTGCCGAGATGACACGACAGGCACAGCTCCGCCCGCTCGGTCGCGTCTTCGGTTGGGTAGAGGCCAGCCGCAATATTGTCTGCGTGGCCAACCTCCGGTGTGTTGTAGTGCGTCGATAACCAGTTCTCGGCGCCGCCATGGCAGGCTTCGCAGCCAACGCCGTCCGAAAGGTGAAACTTCTCGCCACGACGATTGGCCGGCACATTATCGGCGTGGCAATCGAGGCAGATGCCTGCCGTTTGCGCGTCACGCAATCCCAGCCGCCGCGCCATCGCCCGCGACAGGTCGTTGCCCAGCGTTTCCCAGGCACGCGAGTGCGGATCGCTTTGCGTCCACGTGACGTATTCGTTCTGCAATACGTTGGACCCGTCGCGCGGCACGGCGGAACCATGACACTGCGATGTCGCGCAGGTCGCGACACCGGTATGTATCTTGCCGTCTTTCTCGGGCAGTTCAGCCGCGGACACGACAGTGCCTGCCAGCGCGACCGCGAGTATGAGTGCTCTATTCATCTCGCACATACCAGGGATTTCCTTCCTCATCGAGATACAGCTTCTGCATTTCCTCGAGGTTTAAGGGTCGTGAGCCTTTGCGACCGAAAACAGCGATCTGACCGCCTGTTTCGTCGACACCGCGATCGCGATCAAGTCCCTTTGATAACGACAACGCCGGTGAGCTTGTCGCGTAGGTTGCAATCAGCTGCGGCTTCGGAATCGGGCTGAAGCCATAAAAGTTTGGTTGCGTATCGGGCGCGGTTAATTGCAGCACCTTGATGCCGTCGGCGCCGTCAGCAATGTAGGCAAACAGCGTCGCGTTTGTTGAGCCGACGACGACGTCGTGCACGTCCCGAAGACTTCCTTCAGCCGTGAAGAATTCGCGTAGCACCGGTTGCTCCGCATGCCGCACATCGACGATAGCCAGGCCCTGACTTCGCGATGCAACGTAGGCATAGGTACGAGCAACGTAAATGCGCGACGCATTGTCGATTTCGACCGCGGCGTCCGGCACCAGTTTTGCGTTCGCGGGGTTGGTGACATCAATCACGCGCAGGCCGGCGCTGTCCGTGACGAACAGATAGCGGAACTGCAGTGCCGAGGCACGCGCATCGCTGAGACTCACCGTCGCTACATGCCGTGGTTGCAGCGGGTCGTCGAGATCCACAATGACGATACCTGCATCCGCGGCGATGTAGGCGTAGTGGCCGCCAATTGTTACGTGCCGCGCACCGTCAAGCACACCGCCCGAGTTCCAGGTCACTGCACGTTCGATGAAGTTATTGCGCAGGTCACCATCGGTGAATGTGTTGACGTTGACGAGAATCAGGCCTTCGACACGATCCGTCACCAGCGCATAGTTGTATATCGGGTGAAACGGTTGTTCCTGGTTTTCGACGCGCATAAGCTCGCCGTCATTCTTCGGCGGATACACGGGCTGGTTGGTCGGCAACGCAATGCAGCTCGCGTCGGCCGTGTCGAGTGTCGGGTCGTGTCCGAGCTTCGAGAACGGCGCATCAACAATGCGCTGGCTGAAACCCTTGTTTGAAACGTTCGCGATATCATAGACACGCACGCCGTCCCTGCCCTCGGCCGCGTACAGGTATTCACCGCGCATCTGCAGGCAGGACACTTCGCCGCCGCCGTGCGAGGCTGCGATCTGCAGCTCCTTGTCATTCTCCAGGTGCTGGCGATAGTTATCGGGGTAGGCATAGCGGTGCAGATAGCTGCCAATTACAGCCTGCGGCTCGTCCCACTCGGTGACCTGTGCGGCAACAACGCCGTCTTCAAGCCCTGCCCACGCATTCAGGCCGACGAAATTCACAAAGTTGGTGCCCTGCAGCAACAGTTGCGCCATCCAGGCATTGTTGCTGCCGTCCCCGGTCAGGTGGCAGTTGCTGCAGGTTTTCGTTTCCGTCTTGCGCGTCGTATGCGGAAAGTGGGGGTTCATCGCCTGCGAGCTATAGCCACTCGCTGCGATGGGCGGCTGCTGAATATAGATGCGTTCGCGATTCGCATTGGTCGATGACAGTACAAGCGCCGACGACGAACGCACCGGCGCAATCTTGCTGTCGTTCGCAGGGCCGCGGCGGCCCAGCATAAACATCGCATCGCGTGCGACCTGTGGGTTGTAGGTCGCGTAGTTTCTCGTTACGTCATCATCGTAATGATGCCGTGCCGTTTTCCAGTTGGCCTCGATCGGCAGGTGACAGCCCGCGCAACTGGTGACCCAGGATGTGTGGCAGGTGTAGCACTCGAGCTCTTCGTCCTTGTGTGCGAGATCTTCGCTTGCAACATCGCTGCCCCACGCCTGCGTTGCCGTGTCGTTGCTCATCAGCTTCGCGCGCGCCGCCTTGTCGTTGTATTCCGCATGTGCGGGATCAACGCTGTCCTTGACGAGACTCAACTCCCACTCGAGCTCCGGATCGAGCACCGAGTGCTGAATCAGCTTGCCGCCGCGCCATTCAAAACGCCGTTGGCCGTCGGCATTGCGGTAAAGACGCATGTCGGTGCCGCCCGGCGGGGCCGCAGGCCCTGACGTGCGCAGCGTCGGATACGACTGTGCCGTGCCGTGGCAGTCCTTGCACTCGATCTCGATGGCGCTCGCGACCTCGCCGTAGATATGACCGTTGCCGTGATTGTCCTGGCTGAAGTGACAGTCCGAGCAGTGCATACCTTTGTCGAGATGCACCGATGACAAATGCACGGCCTTCTTGAATTTATCGGGGTCGTCATTCGAGACGACGTTGCCTTCGGCGTCGAGCAGGTTGCCCTCGAGATCACGCTTCTGCACGGCGCGGAAGTTCCAGCCGTGTCCGTGGTAATCCGCAAACTGGGTATCGTTTAACTGTGGATTGAGATCAGTGACGTTGCGCAGAAAATCGAGGTCGGCCCACTTGCCGCGGACGACGGCACCCTCCGGGTTGCGATCGAGCACCTTGCGCTGTTCTTCGACAGACAGTTCCTGCTGTTCTTCGGGCCACATGAACGGCGCGTCAGCTTCGTAATCCCACATCGTGTAGCCGAGATACGAGTTCACGAACATGTTCGGCTGGTGCATGTGGCAGATCATGCACTGACTCGTCGGCACCGAGCGCGTGAACTGGTGCTTGAGTGGATGACCCGGCTCGCCTTTCGGAATCATCGGATCGACCGAGGCCGATTCACCGTCACGGCCAAACTTGGCATACGGTCCCGAGTGGCGCGGATCGCGGTCGTTTGCGTAGACAACATGACACGAGGCGCAACCGGATGAGCGATAGTCACCCGGATGATCATTGGTGCCCAGGAACCAGGTAAACGGATCGTTGAGTCGCGTCTTGTAAATGTTTATGAGTGGCACAGCGATACGCGCCCCGGTACCCGGCCCGCGATTCGACTGGCGAATGTCCGGACGGCCGGGCTCTTCGAGTCGTTGCATCAGCCCGATGACATTCGGCACGCCCGTTTCCGGGAACAGTGTGATGATGTTGCGCCCGCCGTCTTCAAACACGCGGAAGACATCGCCGGGCTTCACAGACTCCCAGGTCGGCAATGGATACAGCTCCGGACGAATGCCGTACTTCTCGGCATCCTCAGGTGAGACGTTAGTCCCGGTCACCGTCGCCGCTTCACCGTCGGGCGTGTAGCCCTCACCCAGTATGTAGTTCTTGTACGGCAGAATGCCGTTGTTGTAGCTCGCCCCGCCCCACAGCATCGCCCCCGTCGCCATCAGGCTGCGAATATTGGCGTCAATGATTGGCTGGTGACAGGCCCCGCACGCTTCGGACGCGACGCGGTAATCCGACGGGTTCACAAAACGGACGAACTCGCGGCTTTCCTTGTTGAGTAACGCATACGACTGCTTCGGATTCGCGCTTGACGGGTAGTGCCACGTCTCCGGGTACATCGGCTGCACATGCGCCTGGTCCCGAGCGACGTCGTGTGCCTGTTGCGCGGCGACGACTGCTGGCGACATCACGGTGGGGTCGCCGCCGTGACAGTCTGTACAACCCAGTACCACGGCGCTGCTCTGGTGCATCGACTTCGAGTCACTGTCCGTATGGCACGACACGCAACCCACGCTCTTCGCGTCCGCCTCAACCTGCGTTTGTTTCTCAGGCGCAGGCGGGTGGGTAACGTAGGTCACATCACGCGGCTTCTCGCCTTCCGCTGCACCCGCAATTGCGGGAACGAGCATCGGCAGCAGCCAGATTAATGTGCAGAGTCGTTTCATCGTCAGTACGCCAGGACCAGGTTTGCGAGAACGGAGTAAGGCACGTCGTCACCGTACAGCGCCTCGTAGCCTGCACCCGGTAACAATGCCGACGCGGCGAGGCGCACGACAATATTCTGCGACGTCTTTGGTCGCCAGGTCAGTGTCAGTGAAACGTCCTGCCCGATGTTTTTGTCGATGCCACCCTGGTTGCGCGTCGCCTCGAGCGACGCCGTGTCGTCGAACCACAGCTGGTTCGCGTTCAGTGTAAGGCGCCATTTCGGTGTCAGGTCGAGATCCGCACCGAGACCGACGAGCAGAACGCCGGGATTGACGAAGTTCGACTGCCCCAGCGTTTTTGTCGAGCGCAGTGAATTCAGTATGCCGTTCTGCCCCGATAGCGTTATGCGGCCACCGCCGATCAGCGGCACGGCCTGGCGAATCCAGAAGCTGGTGTCGGCGCCGGCAACCAACGGATTCTCAAAGATGGCATCAAACCCGGTCGAGGTGTCGTCGTACGGGTCGTCGTCGCCGCTGCCGTAGATCACGGTACCGCGTACGCGGATCCAGTCGAAATCCCGCGACACCTCGGCCGCCGCGAAAGCGGCCTCAATATCAGCGTCGCTGCCCGATACTTTCGACGGACGCTCTTCGCCGAACGCGTAATACGCCGATGCCGTCAGGTTCCAGCGCCCGATGTGACCGTCGCCGTTATAGCCAACGTACGTGACCTCGTAGCTGCGCAGTGGCTGCACGCCAAATGCTGACGGTCGCACCTTGAATCCATTGGCATCAATTAGATCGCGCTCATCCTCCTCGTTACGGTTGTGCACAAGTGCAAGCTGCGAGGTAAAACCGAGTACCGGCCAGTCCTGGCGATACACGTTGAACAGGAAGACATCGTCATCGCGCAGCGCGTCCGCAGCACCGAGATCGTTGAGACCACTGTTGGTGTCTTTTTCGATTCGGCGGAACAGACCGATGTTGTACTGCCAGCGATTGTTGTCGCGCGTGCCGAACAGGCGTATCCCGAGCGGGCTGTCCTGGAACAGGAAGCCGCGAAAGTCTGCCGTAATCGGCTGGATACCAACGCGCAGGCTGTCGAAATCGTAACGTTCGCTGACATTGCGCAGGTGCTTGTCGACGAACAGCGCCTGCACGGCGACGTGGTTGTCGTTGCGTGTGGTGCCGCGCGTCGGATCAACGAATAACGCACCGGGCTCCTCCACCTCGACGCGGTTGAAGTTGAACACGGGCGTAAAACGAAACTCCCAGTCGGGCGGCTTGAACACTGTCTCGCCCTTGTACAGCACGAACTCGGTAATGAAATTCTGGTTGTAGGCAACCTGGCCCGGCTCGCCGATGATGTCGAGCGTGCCAGGTTCGCTGGCCGTCGCGATCGGCACAGGCGTCGGCACACTGCGTGATTCGGCCGTCGAGTCCGAGATCAGTGCCATCGCGAAGAACCAGTCTTTACCGAATGCGGGGCGGTCACCCTTTAAGACATTGTTGCCGTTGTACGGGTCCCAGAGTCGCTCGGGATAACCAAGCGCTGAAACGATGCGCCATCGATCGGGAACCGGTGCAAACTCGGGCATTGCGCCCCAGATTGCCGGTGCCAGTCCGTCGCCCGCGCAAAACTGTTTGTCCGGAAGCGGATGACCCGGACGGCGGCGCAAGGGATGCTCAAGACCGAAACAGTTTGCGTCGGCGCCGGACTCCTCTGCCTCAGCAAAGCTCAGCGCCGGCAGCAGCAGCGATGCGATAAGCAGCATGGCGCTGCGTTTATTTGCCGCTGCAAACATTCTGCTCTTCACTGTTGATGAAGGGTGTTACCGGACAGTTGACGTAGCGCAGCGGCGTGCCCTGCGGTGACAAGGTATCGGCGCGCATGCCCGGTACCGCATTACCGAATCCGCCCAGTTGCTGCCCCGCGTTGTGCACGCCGAGAAACGCAATCATGTCGTCCTGGTCGACGCCATCGCCCGAAACACCAATCGCACCGACAAGCGTCGATCCGCGATATATCGGCACGCTGCCCGGAAAAATCTGCGTACCGTTCGCCAGTTGTGGAATTGCGTTAACCACGCCGAAGCCGTTATCGAATCCGTCAACGCCCGTGCAGTTCAGCGGCACATCAGCATTGGCGGTCAATACGAATCCGACATGCTGAATGATCGCGTTGTACACGAGGTCGAGCTGCAACCCTGTAGAGAACGGGCTCCACTCGCCTGCCGGCTTGCTGAACGGACCGTGCGTGCTGCTGACGACGCCGTCCGGGTAAAACGGCCTGGAAAGGTTGCCACCCGCACGATCAGAAAAGGCGATCGCACCATCCGATAACGCGTTGGGCAGGCCCGTGAAACTCTGTACCGCGGTCACGTACTGTGACAGTGGCTCATCGCGCAGCACCGTCAGGTTTCCGTCGAGATACGTCGCATCCGGCACCGCGTTTATATCGGCGGCAGCTGACGCTGATGAAAAAAACGCGGCGGTTCTGGCCTTCTGCAGCGAAACGTCGATGCCAAACACCGGTGCATCCCGGCCACGCACGATGCCGAGAATGACGCCGTTCGAATCCACGACAGATATCGTGACGCGCGCCGGCGTGCCGACCGGCTGGCGGATCTGCGCACGCATCCGGTTTGCAAGTGTTAACGCTTCGGTCAGGATGCCCTGCACCTCGGCGGCGGTCAGTGCCGACGCGCCGTCGGTTCCTGCTATCGGGCGGTAGCGCTCGACGTTGGCGTTATCCACGAGAACAAACGCATCAAGACCCGCAAAGTCGAGTGTATCGGGGCGTATACCCGATGCGGGATGACCGAACGGCAGTCCCGCACTCGTCGCGGCAGCCACATAACCCGGTACGGCGACGAGCACACCGTCGACATTGTTAATTGCGCCGAACGCCGGCGCCGCGCCCGGATTGCTCACCAGATCGCTTGTCTGCATATCGCTGAAGCGCAGGTTGCGGCCATCGACGGCGATACGGTTTGCCCGCCGGTCGCCGGGCGCCGCGAAGTTCGTCGTGCCCGCGAGCGCAATCGCTTCGTCATCGTCGACATCGGTATCCGAAATATCGGGGTCCAGCGAATACAGCGCGTCGCTGATGACGCCGACACCACCCACCGGTGTTCCCGACTTGTACAACGGCAAGCCGCCCGGGTCGGCCGCCAGACCCAGCGGCGCACGGTGCGGGCCAACATCAGCTGCCCCGTTGAAACGTGACAACAGGTCCGAGCAAGGCAGCTGGCTGAACTGCACACCAAACAGCGGCCCGGACGGCTGCAGGTTATCGAGCGGGTTGAAATGCTGTTGCACGATCTGGCTCGCCGTTCTCGTGCTGAACGCATTGCCTTCGGTCGACAGGTAGGCCGCCGTGATCGCTTTGCTGATCGCGGCCAACGAGTCCGGGACAATATTGACGCCCTCGAGGCCACCGTCCACCGCCGCACCCGGCGAGGCAACGGTGACCGAAGCCGCCGCGCCGTTCATCTGAAAAACGGCGAGCACATTACCGACGCGATCAACCACGGCGATCGTCGCGTTGACGTTGCGTGCCTGTGCCTCGGCGACGGCCTGCGCGATTACAGTCTCGACATCGGCTGCCGTAAGTTGCGTGGCCGTATCGGCGCAACTGCCGTCGCAGCCCGCTGCGGGTGTTGCAGGGTCGACACCCGGTGTCTCGGGGCGCGACCCGCCGCCGCATGCTGTCAACAGCATGACCAGCAATAACAACGTCGCAGTTCGGTAGCTCACGGTCGCATCGTCGGCGTTACTCCGTGCTCGCCTTTTGCCTCGAAGTGGAAACCGTGACACATGATGCAGGTGCTTGCGGTCTGGTCCGAATCGTTGCGCCGCGCCACTGCACTGCCGTGGCAGTCGCGACAGGTAGCGATGTCGGGAATAAGCACGTCGTGCGCCGACTCGCTTGATGATGCCGAATGGCAGCTGTCGCAGCTGGTCACTTCGGTGTCATGCGCCGCATGCGAAAAGCTGGCATGCGGATAAAACTTCTGCGTGAGTCGGACCGGCACCACCGACCACGGCAGATCAGTATCGTTTTCGTTTCGCGATACCTCGTGACAGGTCACGCAGGCACGGCGTTCGAATAAATCCTCTGCGACAATCAGCGCCTGCTCCCTGGCTTCGGCCGCCGCCCTGTCCCGATCGGCGCGCGTCAGGCGCTGGCCCGGTCGACGCACACGTTGGTCGACAGCATCCGGATCCGAGCCCAGCAACCGCGCGCTGTAGTACTCCACCAGTGCCTGCACCACGGACGCGGAGTCGCCGTGCGGTACCGTGCGCGACGGATCGTCGGGATCGAATGCCAGCGTGTGGCAACCACTGCAGTGCTCATCCATTGACACCGGCAACATGCCAATGCCGCCAGGCTCGGCGACGTGACACTCGGCGCACTCCACGACGCGCTTGCCGTCCGGCGTAATTATGCCGTCCTCGACGAGGTGCACACTGTGGTCAAACTTCAGATTGGATCGATCCGCGGTGCGTGCGTCAGCCAGACGCATATGCTCGGTCTGCCATTCGATCTCACCGACGTCGTTTTCAGACGGCAACAGCAGGCTCAGTTTGAAGTCCGGATGCGCATCGAGAAAATCCGCGGCCGGTTGCAACGGCACATTGTCAGGCAGGTCGTTGTGGCAATCGGCGCACAGCCCCTGGTGCTGATTGACGAGTTCCGGCGGTTCATTGTGCTCGAGATGACAGCTCGCACACCGCGTTGTGCCAAGCACCGTCGCGTCGCTACTTGCAACATGGACGTCGACGGTATGGCAGCTCGCGCAGGCCTCATCGGGTACGCGCTGGAATGCATCAACATGGCAGGCTTCGCACTGATCAGCGATGCTCGAATGTGCGTTGTGCACGGGTCCAGCGAGCCAGTAACCGTCGTCGATCAACAGTGCGCTGTCCCTGGTCACGCTGGCAACGCCACCCGGCAACATGCTGAGCCCGGGCAACACGAGCGCGACGAGCAACACAACCGCCGCCAACGTCCAGGCAATGCGGCGCTTGCTCCATCCCGCCACACTGTCGTTGGGTGCGCTCCACTCGGCAACGACGTGGTCGCTGCTCGCATCCGGACTTAGTTCGAACGAGATCGCGAACGCAACATCGGGCGGCGCTGCGATAACCTTGATGACGTTTTCGCCGATCTCGATGACATCACCGACCTGTAGTGTCGCCTCGCTTTGCGAGCGACCGTTGACCGTAACTCCACTACGCACATTGCTGGTCAACGTGGCACCATCGCGTGCCGCCTCGATACGCGCGTGTTGCAAGCGCGCCCGTTTGTCCTTGAGTTGTAGGACCTGGTCGGTCGCGCGGCCGAGCGTAATGGCCGGCGCGTCGACAATCCTGTCGTTCTGCTCAACACCGCCTGCCGCGGTCTGCGTGATAAATCGAATCAGGTACTTCACAACGTCACCAGTACAGGAACACGACCAGGATGTGCGCAAACAACGCAACCAGTAGTGCCGCCGTCATCGGCACATGAACGAACAGCCAGATCTCAAGCGATGCCTGCAGCTTGAGGTCGACGGCAAGTTGCTTCATGAGTCGGCGCTTGTTGCGCAGTAACGCCGACAGTTCGCCAATTTTCGCGGCAACGTCGGGGTCCGACGCCGTTGATTGCTTTTCGGCAAGCCAGTCGAGCGCGGCTTCCTGTCCTGCGTTGGTTACGCCGGCCGGATCGCCACCCGGTAAAACGATTCTCGACTGATCGTCGTTGCGCAGTCGCTGCCACAGCGTGGCGCCCAGCTGCGTGCGACGTATGCCACTGTCAACGAACTCTGCATACTCGGGCGGCAGGTCGCGCGCCGCGCGGACACTACGTTTATCAAGATCCTCGAGCTGCATCAGCAACTCGGAATTGCTCACGCCGCCACGGTTTTCGCTGATGCGCTGCGGATACTTGAGGTAAACAAAGACACCGTATGCACCACTAATGACGACCACCAGCATCAACACCAGCGCCAGCGTGTGTACGTTCCAGCCGTACTGAAATCCGCTGTGCAACAGGCTCACGACAACCAGCGCCATGCCGAGATAGACATGCGCCGACAACCAGCCCTGCACCGTGCCCGCCGTCGATGCGTAGCGTCGTTTGCGCACGCCAAACCAGGTCAGCCAGACAATCAGGCCGGCGCCGACGACGCCGAGCGTATAACCGAGCCAGGTGCCGCCGTTCGGCGGCTCCTGCGGATCGTGAATCCAGTACGCGACGAACGATGCGCCAATAACGCCGAGCGCCACCCACAGGTAACGGCGCTTCCTGAATGCAAGAATCGACTCGTGCACGTCAGCTGCCGCCCTTGGTCAGGTTCACGAACTCGGACGGGCTCATGCGCAATGCCGCGCCGGTCGGGCAGGCACGCACGCAGGCCGGACCGCCTGAGAGGTCCTTGCACATGTCGCATTTGACAGCCTTTTTCTGCAAGCCCGATGCGTCGAGCTCCTCGCGCTGCCCCGGTCCTGAGCCCTTGCCGGTCAGCAGCCAGTTAATAAGGTTGGGTGCCGGCTCTTTTTCACCAGCCATCTGGATGACGCCGTACGGACAGTTGCGCTCACAGTTGCCGCAACCGATGCAGCTCTCCTGGATATACACCTCGCCGTTCGGCGCGCGCCGAATCGCATCCGGCGGACAGTCACGCATGCAGTGCGGATCTTCGCAATGGCGACACGACGTCGGCACGTGCACCTGCGCATAGGAAGGGCCAGCCGCGCGATCAAGGCGGGAAGTACCACCGTGCGTTTCGGCGCAGGCAGTCTCGCAGTTATCGCAGCCCACACACAGTGATTCATCGATCAGCAGGACGTCGGTGGCTTCGCCGAGTCCTTGCTGCATCAGGAAAGAAATCAGGTCGCCTGCCTCCGGCGCCGCCTCCATGCGCAGGTTTTCGCTTAATCGGACTTTCACCGTCGACTGCACGCGTTCGCGCAGCCCGGTGTTGCGCATCATCATGGTCTGGAAAACGTCGGCACTGAGAAAAATCGCTTCTGTAGCAACGGTCGCCTTCACGGTTGCCGAGCGACTCGACTGGCCGACAAGCCCCATCTCGCCGACGTAGTTTCCGGCGGCCACGTAAGAGGTAACGATGTCGCGCCCGCCAATGCGGCGCGAAACGGATACTGAGCCGCTGCGAATCAGGTACAGCCCGTCCGCTTCGTCGCCTTCGCTGAACAGCACCTCATCTGCGTTGTAATTGCGTTGTTCGGTGCTTGAAGCAATAGCCTCGAGTTCGAGTTGCAACGCATCGGGCACCAGGCCGGCGCGCAGTGTTCGTACAATAAAGGTTCTGTCGATGCTGGTCCGCACCGGCTCGTAGGTGTTCATCAGCTTGATTATTTCGCGGCGTGGCGACTCGAGCAGCACGCAGTCGGTTGACGCCTTGACGGTCGCTGAGCGCCGTCGCCCCGACAACAAACTCATCTCGCCGAAGAACTGCCCTGCTTCGAGCGTGATTGGTGTACCCGATTCGGTCTCGATCTCGACCTGGCCGTCGATAATCGAGATAAACGTATTCGTGTAGTCATTCTTGCGGAACACGATGTTGCCGCGCTTGGGCGTCAGAATTTCACTTGCCAGCACCAGCTCGCGCAGCACCAGGCCGTTGATGTCCTCGAACATCGGTGCCCGACTGCGAATCAGTGTCAGCGTTGCGTCAACGTCGGTATTGAACGGCAAGGGCCGGAACTTGGCTTCGAGAATGCCGTGGTCGGCAGGCAGGATTTCGTTGCCCTTGATGAACTCGACGACCTCGTAGCCCTGGTTCATGGCCTGCTTTATTAACGGGTAACCGCCGAGCGCGCCGATGATGTGCAGGCCCGGCACATTCGATTCGTACTTGTTACTGAGTTCCGGGAGCGCATTCCGATCTTCACTCGGAAACTCAATGCCGCACGACTCGACAAAACCACGCGGCGGAATCGCGCCAAGCCTCGCGATTATTCGATCGCATTCAACCCGCGCCTGGCCGGTCTCGGTGTTCAGGTTGATTGCCTTGCCACTTTCAACGCTGCCAACATTCGTGCTGTAGAAACACTTGATCGAGCCATCGTCGATCGCGCGCGTGATCAGGTTGAGGTTGCCGTCTTTCGCGCGTGCGAACTCGTCACGCCGGTTAACAATGATGACCGAGTTTTGTCTCGACAGGGCCACAGCATTTTCGATTGCGGCGTCACCCGCGCCGACAACGACGATGGTTTCTCCGGAGAACTCATCTGGATCGTCGAGCGTGTACTGCACAAACGGCTCGGCCTCGCCCACCACACCCAGCTTGCGTGGATTTCCCTGCAAACCGATAGCGAGAACCACGGCCGCGGCGCTGAGCGTTTCGCCGTTCGCCAACGTCACCTCGAGTGACGGTTTCTCGCCGGCGATTGCGGTGACTTCAGCATTGAAACGGACGCTGGCGTCACCGAGACCGGAGCTCCACCCGTCCAGCACGGCTTCTCTCGATCCCGCAGAAAAACTCAGGTCGCTGCGCAACGGCACAACCATGGGTTCCGCCATGACGTGCTTGCCCTTTTGGTAGCGCTGGATCGTATTCGCGATCGCGCTGCTGCCCTCAAGAAGAACGTAGTTCATGCCGAGGTGCTCGGCATGTGCAGCAGCGCTCAATCCCGCCGGTCCCCCGCCGACGATGATCAGATCAAACGTCACGGGTTACCGAATGCCGCCGCGCCGGACACCGTGGTTGTACCCTGTGCATCCTGCAGGCTGTAGGTTAATCCCACACCACCGGGAAACGCCGGGTCCGACGTGTTGCCGGGTTCAGAGAAGAAACCGGAAAATACCCCGTTGCCACCGCCGATACCGTCCACGGTGACATCGCTATAGTTACCCGCGAACAGGTGCGCCGGCAGTTGTATAGCCGCGCCAAGGTTGCCGGACCCCGACGCTGTCCACATCATGCCGTTGATATCGATCGCTAATGTGCTGTCCACAATCAGGTTCGTAAAGTCGGCGAAGAATGTCGCGTTACCCAACACGCCGGTGTTACCCCGTGTATCGGTTGGTGGTGTCGCACCCACCAGCGCGTAATTGGCGGTCCCCGTTACCGGCATGACCGGCGCTGCACCCGCCCCTCCGGAAATCCAGTGCAGGCTCTGGTTGGCCAGCGACTGGCTTACGTCAGTGCCATCGACAAGCGTGATCGACGCCGTACCGCCGGACCAGCGACCCCAGCGCAGTACCGTCATCGAGTCGAAGCCGGTTTCGACGTTGGTCGATGTGCCGATGTCGTAAGTCGCACTGCTCGGCAACGTCCTGCCGGGATACGAACCCTGGAAACCGGTAACGTTATTGCCGGCGTCCACAAACAATTCGTCGGCTGCGTTGTCGGTCGTCGAACTCCAGACCAGGGTTACTGCACCCAATGGACCCGTCGAATAACTGATCGAACGCGGACCTTGCGGTGGCGGCGTGTTGCCCGGCGTAATGTCGATCGTCGAACCGTCAGCGTCGGTACCGATTACCGGCTGTCGCGGCGCCTCGGACGATTCGGGTGCGTCGCCATCGGGTCGCGGCTCGCTGCCATCATCGGACTGCGGCGCACTTGCGTCCGGCTTGCGGCGCTGGCCCAGCGTCGCGTCAAAGCCCCGTGTGCTGTTGCCGTCGGCATCGAACAGCAAGTCATTGTCATCCAGCAGCACGGCCGGCGGCTCATCGAGGAGCTCCGGCGCGCTGCCCGTCAATGGTATGAAGGCGTACTCGCCGGGTCCAAGTTCGATCGTCGTTTGCGGTGTAGTGAACGCAATCCGCCCGTCGACCACGCCCAGGTACAGGCCATCTTCTATCGACGCACCGGCTGCGATCCCGGGTACCCAGGTGCAATCACCGCGACAAAATACAGCAGAGTAATCGGTACCCCGTATGCCGAGCACACCAACCGCCGTGCGAACTTCGTACTCGGCGTTGTCTTCTTTGCCGATAGCGCCCGTGATCGTGCGAAAGCCACCTTTCAGCAGGCTCATTGCACTCTTGTCGTCGGTCGCGGTCACGGTCGCGTCTGTAGCGGGGTCCGTGTATGCATACTCGTCAATGCGTAAACGGCTGCTCGGCCGAATGGCTACTTTCGCGCCGTCGAGCATCAGCAATTGCGCACGCGATGCGGCACCGGTAACCACCGTGTCGCCTTCGAATACGTTGTCACCTTTCTGCAGCGCCACCGGCGGCTCGCGTTCGGCGCTAACCTCACCTTTCGCAAACAGTACGGATCCAGCCTCTTGCCCGAATGTCGTCACGGGCAGCGTCAACAGAACCAGCGTGAGAGTTGAATACTTGTTCATCGTGGTGCCCACCGTAGTAATAGTGCCGCTTCCGTACGGTCATATCGGTAGAGGTCAATATTGGAGTCGTTGTCGAAGTAGCGAATACGCGGAATCAGCGACAGGCCGTCGGTCCAGACATCGCGAAACTCGACCTGCACTGTCGCCGACAGCTGGTCATCTTCGCGCGGTACGCCGAAGAAAAGACCGTCATAGTCGCTTTCCAGGCTGCCCACGCTCATGAAAAAGTGCGCATCGCCGAGCGGCGCGTTTAGCAAAAACCGTGCGCCCGTTTTTGAATTGCCATGCGGCGAACCGACCTGCACCGCATCGTCATCGCCGCCGACGAGTTCGATACCCATGCTGCCAAGGCCTGACGAGAAGCGATAACGTGCACCTAACGAATACAGCAGGCGATCGACGTCGAGCGTATCGATGGCGCTGTCATATCGCAGTGCTCCGCCGCGTGCGCTGAACGTCAGATCCCAGCGCGCCGCCGTGCGCGCTCCGAGCATCAGGTCCATGCCGCCGTAGGACGAATTCGAACTGCCGTCGCGTGCCATCCAGTAGGCATCCGCGCCGAGACGCCCGAAAAAACTGCCGCGTTGCCAGCTAAAACCGCCGAGTCCCGAGACCACCGATGAATCCACGAAACTCGCGTCGCTGTTGTGGCGATGTCCGGCACGCCCGCCAAGATACCAGACGAACTGCGTGCTTTGCGGTGCTGAATAGTTGAATCCGACGCCCAGTTCGGCGAACGGTGAGTCGGTTTCAACATTGTCGGGACTTAACATGAAACCGAGAAACTGATTGCTGTCCGTTGAACCGTTGGCGTTGGTATCGAAGCCGACACCAAAGTCCACGAACGGACTAAAGCGACTTGCTGGCGCTACAGGTCGTGCGTCAATTGCGGCGATATAGCTGTCGAGAACGTCACGCACACCCGGTGGCGGCCGCTCATCCAGCAGTGCCACGAACAGTGGCCTTGCGAGCTCCGGATTGCCTGCCTCGTAGTAGGCGCGCGCGAGCTCCATGCGTGCACCGGAAAATCCGGGCTCGATCGCAATCGCGCGTCGCAGCGCAAAAATTGCTTCACTGGTACGACCGCTGTCGAGCGCGGCGACACCCAGCAAATAGTCGTAATAGACGTTTCCGGCCAATCGCGATTCGACCATCGAGAGCGATGTGTAGGCGCCCTCGATATTTCCGGCGGCGATTTGTGATTCGACCAAGCGCAGGAATTCTTCGTCGTTGACCGAGACGGCAACATCGAACGTCGCGTCTGACTGGGCTGTCGCAACCGATGGCAATGCCAGCGCGGTCACTATAAACAGGCACACAGCCGCAGGCGTGCGTTGTGTCCAAAACATGGCTACTGATCCCCCAGAATCCCGTAGTTGCCGGTTGCTTACTTGCTCAGGTGATCGAAAACGCCGTCCCAGTCTGCCAATGGCGGCGATTCCTTAAACTGAGCAATCCGGTCCATATAAATAGTATATAAGAGTGCGTCCGATTGATCTGTCAATTTCTCCAACAATCTTGAGGCCTTACGCCAATCCCGCGCGCGGTAGGCGGCCAGCGCTTCGTGGTATTCGGCGAGTTCGGCGGCCGCTTCCTCGCTGAGTTCATTACGCAGGCCCAGCGGCTCAAATATTGCGACCGGCTCCTGCTTGCCTTTGACTCGGACCAGGTCCAGTTCACGGTAGGCGAATTCAGACGCAAGCTGGCTGGTGCGGTCGTTAACGATGATGTCGACACCATACTGCTTGGTCAGTCCTTCAAGCCTCGAGCCGAGATTCACGGTGTCGCCCATGACCGTATAAGCAACGCGAAATTCCGAGCCCATGTTGCCGACGTTCATGTCGCCACTCGCAATGCCGACGCCGACCCGAATTGATGGCCAGCCTTTCTGGCTGAATGGTTCATCCAGCGCCTCGACGGCGGCAAGCATGTCGAAGGCGGAACGGATCGCATGTGTCGCATGCGCCTCGTCTGCGAGTGGCGCGCCCCAGAACGCCATGACGCAGTCACCCATGTACTTGTCGATCGTGCCGCGGTGATCCTGGATCGCCCCGGTGAATGGTGTCAGGAACTCGTTCATCATCTGCGTCAGTTCCCGCGCATCGAGACCTTCCGAAATACTCGTGAAGCTGCGCACGTCGGAAAACAGCACGGACATTTCGCGGGTTTCGCCCTCGAGCGAAACTTCAGCCCCGCTTTCATCGATTTCCTGGACGAGGCGCGGCGGAATGTACTGCCCGAAAATCTGCGACAGGTGTCGCTTGTTGCGCTGCTCGATAAAAAAACCATAGGACATCTGCAGGAACGTCACGAGCAACGTGTACAACAGCAACGACGCAATCGGCAGCACCAGCATTGCCGACGACCACATCCAGAGATTAAACGCGAGCAGCGCCACGATGAGTGCTGCAGCTCCGAAGAAGGCGCCCGCGGGCGACAGTCGCGGCAGCAACAGCGCGGTCAGAAGTGCGATGACGACGAGCAAAGACAGCTCAAGCCCGTCGGAATACGCGGGTTGGTGCCGGATGTTACCGTCAATCAATCCGGCAACAATGTTTGCGTGTACCTCGACACCAATGTAGCGCTGGCCAACCGGCGTCGATCTCAGGTCAAGCAAGCCGGCCGCACTCGCACCCAGCAAAGCGATACGGCCTTCGAGCAACTCGCGTGGCGCTGTCCCATTGAGGACCTCTCGGGCCGGAATGAAGCGAAAGCTTTCCTGAGGTCCGCGAAACGGAATAAAGACCGCAACCTGCTCACTAACCGGAATGCGCCTGTCCCCGAGCCGGAAAAACTCGAGGTCGACACCGCGCAGGGTGCCGCTGGCGTTGGCGGCAAATTCGAGGCCGACGGATGGTGAACCGAGCGCGACTCGTGCGGTCGCCAGGCCAAGTGACGGATACAGCTGCCCGCGATAGCGCTGTACGAGTGGCGAACGACGAAACACACCGTCCGCATCGATCAACGGCGAGTCAAAGAAACCGCCTGCGACGGCGTTTTCCTGCAACTCGCGCAGGCTGCCGGTGAATCCTTCCGCTGTGACAAACGGCACATCGACGTCAGCAATGACATCCGCGCCGATGATCGGCTCCGGCAGCACACCACTCGACTCTGGCTCGTTGTCCGCAACAGATTCCTTGAAGACGAAACCGGTTACCACATCTCGCGCTATCAGCGACTCGGCGAACGCGACATTGCCGTTGCTCATCGTGCGCAGTTGCAGCAGCTGCTCGCGTACTTCCGGGGCACTCATGACCGGTCCATTGACGAGTTCGTCGAGCAGGCGATCTGCCGATGTCTCTTCCGCCTCGGCAAACAGGACATCCATTCCCAGCACCTGCACCTCGTAGTCGTCGAACAGGCGATCGATTAGTGACGCGAGCGTGTTTCTCGGCCAGGGCCATTGGCCAAGTTCTTGCTGGCTGGACTCATCGATGTCGATGATAACGATGCGTTCGTCGACGGTGCCGGGCATCGTCAGCTGGACGCGAACGTCGTAAAGGTAATTCTCGATGCGATCGATTATTTCGAGGCGTGGACTGCCCGCGATATGGGCGACAAAGACCAGCAAAGCGACACCGCTGATCGCGATGCGCGTCAAGAGCCGAACATTTCGGGTACGGGCCGCCGATGGCATGGCGACAATGTACACGAAAAGCCGCGCGCGTAGGCGCAGTCGGTTGTCCGCTACCCGGCAACGGCAGCGTAGTCTTGTAGCGAATCTGTTATAGAATCCCGCCACTATGAATAAACCGACACCCCACCGTCTGCATCGCATGCTGGCGCCTGAATCCGTAGCGCTGGTCGGCGCTACGACGAAGCCGAACGTCTTCGGTAATGACATGGCGCTGGAGCTGCAGGTATCGCGCTACAGGGGCAAGGTATTCCCGGTCAACCCGCAATACGACGAAGTCGAAGGGTGGCCGTGCTATGCATCAATTGCAGATCTGCCCGAGGCACCCGACCTGGTCGTCCTTGGCGTGGGTAACAACCAGCTGGAAGCGCAGATGAAAGCCGCGATTGATATCGGCGCCGGCGGTGTGGTCATTTTCGGTAGCGCGCTGCTTGCTGTCGACAACGCAGCCAACCCGCTCAAAGAACGTATTCGCACGATGGCTCGCGATGCTGACATGCCAATCGTGGGCGGCAACTGCATGGGGTTCTACAACGTCGATCACTGGTTCCGTGCATTCCCTTTTCATCGACCCTATGAACTTGAGGAGGGTGGCGTCACGCTGATCGCGCAGTCCGGTTCCGTGCTCACGGCCCTGCTCTGGAACGATCAAAAGCTGCGCTTCAATCTCGCGATCTCGCCCGGCCAGGAGCTGGTCACCAATGTGGCGGACTACATGGACTACGCGCTCGACCAGCCGACGACTCGCGTGATCGCTATTTTTCTCGAGACCGTGCGCGACCCGGCTGCGTTTATCGCAGCACTCAAGCGTGCAGCGCAACTGGAAATACCCGTCGTCGCACTCAAGGCGGGCAAAACCGAAATGTCAGCCGAGTTGGCAAAGAGTCATTCGGGCGCCATTGCCGGCAATGACGCCGCGTACAGCGCCTTGTTCGAACGCTATGGCGTACTAGAAGTGAGCTCACTCGACGAAATGGCGTCGACAGCCTTGTTACTCTCGAGTGATCGTCGCGCCGCGCCCGGTGGCCTGGCGGCGATCTTTGATTCTGGCGGTGAACGCGAACTACTGATCGATATTGCCGATGACGTTGGCGTGCCACTCGCCAAGATCAATGAAGAAACGACTGAAGTTCTCAAAGAACACCTGGACCAGGGGCTCGAGCCGATCAACCCGCTCGACGCGTGGGGCACGGGTCGCAACTACCAGAGCATTTTTGAAAATTGCTGGCAGGCGCTCATGGACGATCCCGACACATCCGTCGGTGTGTTTGTTGCCGATCTGACGTCGGGCTTTTACCTGCACGAGTCGTTCGCACGCATTTGCCGCCGCGTTGCCCGTCGTACCAAGAAACCGGTCGCAATGCTGACGAATCATATCGGTACCGATTCACAGGACCTCGCCTGCCGGCTGACCGCCGCTGGCATCCCGGTGCTTGATGGCACGAAAACCGGGCTTTGGGCCGTTCGCAATGCAATGGCGTTTCGCGACTTTCTGCAAAAGCCGGCCGTCGATATGCCCACAATGCCGAATAAGAAAGTCACCAGTTTCTGGCGTGAGCGGCTTGCTACTCCCGGGGCGCTGACTGAGGCTGAAGGACTCGCGCTGCTCGCCGACTATGGCGTACCGACGGTACGCCACGGCGTTGCGTCCAGCGCTGCGGAGGCTGAAGCGCTGGCCGAAGAGACTGGCTACCCGCTGGTCATGAAAACAGCAATGCCGGGCATATTGCACAAATCGGACATTGGCGGCGTCAAGGTCAACATCGCGAACGTCGACGAGCTTCGCGCAGCGTATGTGGATCTCCATGAACGGCTTGGCGGTAATGTACTGATCGCCCAAATGGTGCCATTCGACGTCGAGCTCGCGCTGGGTATCATTTCGGACCCGCAATTCGGACCGATCGTGATGGTCGCGGCAGGCGGCATTTTTATCGAGATCCTGCGCGACAAGCAGTTGCGGCTAGCACCGGTCGACGAAAGAGTTGCGCTCGAGATGCTGGACAAACTTGCCGTCGCTCCCATTCTTGACGGCACTCGCGGCAAAAACGCCGTCGACAAGCAAGGCATCGCCAAAGCTATCGTCGGTTTGTCCGCGCTCGCGCTGGATCTCGGTGACCTCATCGGCGAACTCGACATCAACCCGCTGGTCGCGAGTCCGGGAGGCTGTGTCGCACTCGACGCGTTGGTGATTCCGAAGGCGCTCGAAGAACCACAGGAAGTGGAGGTCGAGGATGCTATCGAGGAACCCACCGGCGACAGGTTCAACGCGCTTGTGCTGCGCGAGTCGGGCGGCAACGTCAACGCCAAAATTGAACGACTCACTGACAACGACTTGCCCGAGGGTGACGTTCTTGTCGAGGTCGATTACTCATCGCTGAACTACAAGGATGGCATGGCACTGACCGGCGCCGGCAAAATCGTGCGCAGTTATCCGATGGTGCCGGGCATCGACTTTGCCGGCACCGTGATCTCGTCTGACGCCGGGCGCTTCACAACAGGCGACCCGGTAATCCTGACCGGCTGGTCCGTCGGCGAGCGTTATTGGGGCGGCTTTACCGAACGCCAGCGCGTCAAGTCAGACTGGCTCGTGCATCGACCGGATGAGCTCGGCAGCCGCGACGCAATGGCCATCGGTACAGCAGGGCTGACGTCGATGATGTGCGTTCTTGCAATTGAGGATGCCGGCGTCAAACCGGAGCATGGGCCGGTCATCGTTACCGGCGCCGCCGGCGGTGTCGGCAGCGTCGCCGTCGCGATACTGTCCAAACTTGGGTACGACGTCACGGCAGTAACCGGACGCGACAGCGCGCACGACTACTTGCGCTCACTCGGTGCGAGTGAGTTTCTGTCTCGTGAAGAAATGTCGGAGATGCCAAAGCCGCTTGAGACAGAGACGTGGGCCGCGGCCGTCGATACCGTCGGTTCAAAAATGCTCACCCGTGTCCTCGCACAGATGCGGTATCGCGGCGTTGTCGCCGCCTGCGGCCTGGCGGGTGGATTTGACCTGCCGACAACCGTGATGCCGTTCATCCTGCGCGGCGTGCGATTGCAGGGCATCGACTCGGTTATGGCGCCAATAGAGGCGCTGCCACGCCCGCTCGCGCGCCTCTATT
>JBCAZN010000002.1:0-30145 GCA_038533035.1 Pseudomonadota bacterium | reverse complement strand
GAAAGACGTGCCCGAGAAGATCGGTAAGTACGTCTTTCGGGCGCTTGATATCAGAAACCTTGCTGGCCATATGTCTCAACTGTCTACGTCATGAGCCACCCGTACAAAGCCAATGGAATCGCGGCGTACAGGGCAGCTACGAGGTCATCCAGCATAATTCCCAGACCGCCGTGGATACTGTGATCCAGGTCCCGAATCGGCCATGGTTTGACAATATCTGCAGCACGAAACAGTACAAACGCTACAAGAAAACCGAGCAGCGTCGGTGGCGCCAGGAACAGCGTTAAATACATGCCGGCAATCTCGTCCCAGACAATGCCGCCGTGATCGTGCACGCCAATGCGCCGCGCGCTTTCCCCGCAGATCCAGATACCGGAAATGCAGAGCACAGTGGCAACACCCAATTGAACATAAAGTCCGAAATCGAGGGTCAGCCAGAACAACAACAGGCCCGGAATCGAGCCAAATGTGCCCGGTGCGAACGGCGCGAGGCCTGTACCGAAACCAAACGCGAGGAAATTGACGGGGTCCGTCAGCACTTTGCGTGCGGCAACTTTCGTTTGCTTGCTCATCGGAAGTGACGGTACCCGCTGTCGTCGACATCGACAATGGTGCCGTCTTGCCGGCAGGTTACGCCCTCGCCGGCCGTAATGGTGCCGATCGCCGTAATGCCGTCCAGGCCGGCTATCACTTTCACGTCCGCATTCGCCGTAAAGCAAAGCTCGTAATCATCGCCGCCGGTCAGCGCGAATGCCGCGGCCTCGTCCGGGTATTCCGTGAGGATATGTTCCGACAACGGCAAGCGCTCGACATCAACTTCTGCACCAACGCCGCTCGCGACACACAATTTTTTGAGATCACCAACCAGACCGTCCGACACGTCGATGCATGCCGACGCCATTTCTCCGATCGCCCTGCCTGAATCGATGCGCGGCGTTGGACGGTTGAAACGCGTAGCCAACGGGTGATCGGACTTACCATCGCGGATCAGTGTGAGTCCGGCCGCGGCATCGCCGAGCGTGCCGGTGACGTAAACCGTATCGCCTAGCTTCGCCCCACTGCGCAACAACGGTTCGCCTGGCACTCGCCCGGTCATCGCGACAGTGACAACAACGACGGGGCCGCGTGTCGTATCGCCGCCAATCAACTGCACGCCAAACTGATCGGCAATCTCGAACAAACCCTCGGCGAAGTCCCGAACCCAGTCTTCGCCGACATCGGGCAATGCGAGTCCGAGTGTCATCCACTGCGGCGTTGCCCCCATCGCGGCAATATCAGAAAGGTTAACGGCGACTGAGCGCCAGCCGATGTCGGCAGCCGCCGTGTCATCGGGGAAATGCACGCCCTGCACGAGCGTATCGAGAACATGGACCTGCCGGCCGGCTTCCGTCTCGACAACCGCACCATCATCGCCAATGCCTGCGACGATGCCAGCGCCGTCAGCGTGGCGTTTGAAGAACTCGTTGATGAGCGCGAACTCGTCCAACGTGTCAGCCCTGTGCCTGGACCTCGACTTCCCGGTACGACTGCGCCGCCTTGTCGAGGCAGGCATTGATGTACTTGTGCCCGTCCGTAGCGCCGAAACGCTTTGCCAGGTTGACCGATTCGTTGATCACGACTCGATAGGGAATATCGATGCGACTCTCGAGCTCGTACACACCGATCAGGAGTATCGAGAGTTCGATCGGGTCGAGTTGTTCGAGCGGACGGTCGATGAGTTCAGCAATATTTTTCTCAAGCGCTTGCTGGCCATTGCTGATTGCCGGGAACGCTTCTTCGAACAGTTCCTGGTCCACGCGCACATAATTGCTGTCGTCGCGAAACTGGGCGAGCAACTCGGATGTCGTATGGCCGGCAATCTGTTTTTGATACAACGCCTGCACCATCAACTCGCGTGCGCGCGTTCGGGCGCCCGCGCCTTTGGATTCCGATTTGCCCATCAGTCGAGGTCGCGCAGCAGGTTGACCATCTCGATAACGGCCAGGGTCGCTTCTTCGCCCTTGTTGCCGGCCTTGGTGCCGGCACGTTCGATCGCCTGCTCGATGGTGTCGACGGTCAGAACACCGTTGCCGATCGGCACACCGTATTTTTGCGAGACTGCCGTAACACCTTTGACGCACTCACCCGCAACATAGTCAAAGTGCGGCGTACCCCCGCGAATAACAGCACCGAGTGCGATGATGCCGTCAAAGCGCCGCGCGGCCGCGACTTTCTCGACGGCAAGTGGCATCTCGAAAGCGCCGGGGCAGCGAATGATCTCGATATCGCTGTCGTCTGCGCCATGCTGGCGCAGGCAATGCAGCGATCCCTTGATCAGTGATTCGACGATGAATTCGTTAAACCGCGAAGCGACAATGGCGAATCGGCCACCGCGAATGATCGCATCGCCCTCAATTGTCTTGATCTTGTCCATGTGTGGCCTGTTGCTCTAGACGTATTCCGTGATCTCAAGATCGAATCCGGAAATCGCGTACATGTGTTTAGGCGCTGATAATACACGGATTTTGCTGAGGCCGAGGTCGCGCAGAATTTGTGCGCCTATGCCGTAGGTACGCAGCACGGCATCGCCCGAACGCTGTTTCTCAAGGTCGTCGTGTGCCTGTCCAAGCGAGTCGACGGCATCCATGAAATCTCGCGAGGTTTCCTGGTCGCGCAACAGCACGATGACGCCGACCTCTTCCGCCGCAATGCGTTCGATCGCGCTCGATAACGGCCAACCGAGTGATTCGCTCTGGACGCCGACGACATCGCCGAGCGTATCCATGAGGTGCACACGCACGAGCGGTGTCGCAACGGTGCTGAGATCGCCTTTTACGAGCGCCACATGCACCGAGCGATTCACATGATCGTCATAGCAATACATAGTGAAGTCGCCATGCGATGTCGCCACGACCTTTTCTGAAATACGCTCGACATTGCGCTCGATCTCAAGGCGATAGCTGATCAGGTCAGCAATCGTGCCCATCTTGATGTCGTGCGCTTTTGCAAATTTTTCAAGGTCCGGACGGCGCGCCATGCTGCCGTCTTCCTTGAGGATTTCGACAATCGCCGCGGCGGGCTCGAGGCCAGCGAGACGCGCAAGATCGCAACCCGCTTCTGTGTGACCGGCGCGAGTCAGTACGCCGCCAGGCTGCGCCATGACGGGAAAAATGTGGCCGGGCTGGCTCAGGTGTTCCGGCTTTGCACCGTCTGCAACTGCTGTCTGGATCGTGTGCGCACGATCGTGCGCCGAGATGCCCGTGGTAATACCTTCGGCGGCCTCGATCGAAATTGTAAAATTGGTCGCGTGATGCTGGTCGGTATCGCTGACCATCAGCGGCAGGCGTAGCTGCTTGCAGCGCTCCCGCGAGAGCGTCAGGCAGATCAGTCCGCGGCCATGGGTGGCCATGTAGTTAACGTCTTCCGGACGAACTTTTTCGGCGGCCATGATCAGGTCGCCCTCGTTCTCACGATTCTCGTCATCAACCATGATGACCATCTTGCCGTCACGAATGTCGGCGATGATTTCCTCAATCGGGGCAAACGTGTGGTCCAGCGCGCTCGGGTGAGTCGTTGTGTTGTCAGGCATAGCCATTGGCCTTCAGGAAATCGAGCGAGATGCCGTCGTCGTCCTTGCTGATCAGCCGCTCGAGATAACGGGCCAGCAAGTCTACTTCAATGTTGACAACAGTTCCGACCGCGTAGCGGTCAATGATCGTGTTTTCAGCGGTATGCGGAATGATATTGAGTTCGAAGCTGTTCCCGGATACTTCGTTGATGGTAAGGCTGACCCCGTCCACGCAAACAGACCCTTTCTTGGCAACATAGTGTGCGAATTCGTTCGGGATTTCGATGCTGAGGCGCACCGAACGCGCGTCGTTGGCGCGCGCCGTCACGGTGCCCGTGCAATCGACGTGACCACTCACAAGGTGACCGCCCAGACGTTCGCCGAGACTGAGCGCCGGTTCGAGGTTCACGTCGGAGCCGACTTCGAGCGCGGCCAGTGCCGTGACGTCGAGTGTCTCAGTCGATACATCGGTGTCGAATCCGTCTTTGCGAAGGGCAACCGCCGTCAGGCACACCCCATTGACGGCGATGCTCTCGCCGACTTCGAACTCGCTCCACGGCAGGCCATCGGATCGGACGGACAGGCGCACATCGCCACCGCGACCCTCCATTGCCGTAATCGTACCTTTGGCTTTAATGATTCCTGTGAACATCAGCTCGCTGGCCTCGCCGTAATCCGTGTGTCTTTGCCGAATTGCCGAACGTCGGTGATATCCAGTTCCTGGCGATCGGCCAATGACCGCCAGTCGGGCGTTTCGACCAGGCGCATCGTCTCGCTACCCATGATATGGGGCGCCTGGTAAATCACAAGCTCATCCACGAGCTTATGTTGCAGCAACTGGCCGGCTACGGTGGGTCCGGCCTCGACGAGCAGGTTATTGATTTCACGCCCGGCGAGATAGGCAAGAACGTCGCCAGGATTGACTCGATCGTCCGTGCTCGCGAACGACTTGAGCGTTGCACCGGCGTTCTTGAGTGCCGCGGTTTCTGCGCTACCGTCGTGACAGATAATCGTCTCGCCGGGCAACGTCAGCATGCCGGCGTCGGTTGGCGTGCGCAGCTTGCTGTCGAGAATGACTCGTCGCGGCTGCAGACCGCCGGTTTCGATCGCCGTGGAGCGAACCGTCAGCGAGGGATCGTCTGCGAGCACGGTACCGACGCCCGTCAGGATAGCGCCCGATTGCGCCCGCAACCGCTGCACATCCTCGCGCGCTTGCTCGCCGGTTATCCACTGGCTTTCACCGCTTGCCATCGCAATGGCCCCGTCAAGACTCGACGCGAGCTTTAGTCGCACGAACGGGCGCTCTTTCGAAACCCGGCTCACGAAACCGCGGTTGACGGTCTCGGCGGCAGACGCCATCAGCCCGACATCGACGTCAATCCCGGCCTCGCGCAGCAGAACGATGCCTTTGCCGGCAACGGCGGGAAACGGATCCTGCATGGCGACAACAACGCGTGCGATGCCCGCACCGATCAGCGCAAAAACACAGGGCGGCGTCTTTCCTTCATGAGCACAGGGTTCAAGCGTGACGTAAGCCGTTGCGCCTTGCGCCTTCTCAGCCGCTGATCGCAACGCATTCACCTCCGCGTGCGCGTCGCCCGTCTTTTCATGAAATCCTTCGCCGACAATCTGCGCGCCCCGCGCGATGACACAACCAACCATCGGGTTCGGATGCGCAGTGAACTGACCGCGTTCGGAAAGTTGCAACGCGCGCGCCATGTGAGCGCAATCGACCGCGGAGAAGTCAGCCATGATTCAGTCGTTCTTTTTGCCGAGCAATTCCGGCAGTAGCGACATTTGCTCACGGCTTGCGGCAGTTTCGGAGATGCGTTGCAGTCGCTTGATCTCGTCTTCGAACTCGGTGATGTCCTGGAAGCTTCGGTACACCGACGCATAGCGGACATAGCCCACTTCGTCGAGTTCGTGCAGCTCTTCCATGACGAGCTCACCAACGAGACGGGACGGCACCTCACGCTCCCCCATCGTGCGCAATTTGTGAATCAGTCGCCCGATGGATTGCTCAAGCTCGTCACTCGGCACCGGCCGTTTTTCCAGTGCGCGGGTCATGCTGTTACGCAACTTGGTTTCGTCGAACGGCTGCCGACTGTTGTCGTTCTTCACGAGTCTGGGCATGACGAGTTCGGCGGACTCGAACGTCGTAAATCGCTCATTGCAGGCCAGGCACTGGCGACGACGCCGGATCTGCCGACCTTCGCCGGCAAGGCGGGAGTCAATTACCTTGGTCTCTTCGTGGCCGCAGAACGGACAGTGCATCTTGAAGTTTGATCTGAGCCGGGTCGCTTACTGGTATACCGGGAACTTCGCGCAAAGCTCGAGAACCTGGCTGCGAACGCGCTCGATCATCTCCTTGTTTTCAAGGTCGTCCAGTATATCCGCAATCCAGTTCGTAAGCTGCCGGGTTTCCTCGACGCCGAAGCCACGGGTCGTGATGGCGGGCGTACCGAGACGCAGGCCGCTGGTTACGAACGGCGACTGCGGATCGTTCGGCACGGAGTTCTTGTTGACCGTGATATAGGCGGCGCCCAGTGCGGCGTCGGCATCCTTACCCGTGATGCCTTTTTGAATCAGGCTAACGAGCATCAGGTGATTTTTCGTGCCGCCCGAGATGATCGGGAAACCACGCTGGTCGAGCACCTCGGCCATCACCTTGGCGTTTTCACAAACGCGCGCCTGGTAATCCTTGAAGTCCGGCTCCAGTGCTTCCTTGAGCGCAACGGCCTTGGCCGCGATGACGTGCATCAGGGGTCCGCCCTGCGTACCCGGAAAGACGAGTGAGTTGAATCGCTTGGTCAGGTCGTCGTTCTTGCGCGCCAGGATCAGACCACCGCGTGGCCCGCGCAACGTCTTGTGCGTGGTTGTCGTGCAAACATCCGCGTGCGGAATCGGGCTCGGGTAGTGACCGGTCGCGACAAGTCCGGCGACGTGCGCCATATCAACAAACAGGTAGGCACCAACGCTGTCGGCAATCTCGCGAAAACGCTGCCAGTCGACAACCTGCGAGTACGCCGAGAATCCGGCGACGATCATTTTCGGTTTGTGCTCGGCTGCGAGTGCCGCGACATTGTCGTAGTTGATCAGGCCGGTATCGTTATCAAGCCCGTAGGAAATGATATTGAAAAGCTTGCCCGAGAAGTTGACGGGCGAGCCGTGCGTCAGGTGGCCACCGGCATTTAGGTCCATGCCCATGACCGTGTCGCCGGGTTCGACGAGCGCGTGGTACACGGCAGCATTCGCCTGTGAACCCGAGTGCGGCTGCACGTTTGCGTAGTCGGCGCCGAACAGCTCCTTGGCACGGTTAATCGCCAGCGTCTCCACGTCGTCGACGAACTCGCAGCCACCGTAATAGCGTTTACCCGGATAGCCCTCGGCATACTTGTTCGTGAGCTTGGAGCCCTGCGCCGCCATGACCTGTGGACTCGTGTAATTCTCCGACGCAATCAGCTCGATATGCTCTTCCTGGCGCTGGCCTTCGAGTTCAATCGCTTTGAATACTTCAGGGTCGTGAGCCGACAATGGCGTCGAGGTGTCGAACATGGGGTCTCCGGCGGGGGCTAGGCGAAAGCGGCGATATTAGGCCGCTGCAAACGATTCCACAACACGCGTCCAGGCCCGTGCCAGATTGTCTCGGTTGTAACCGCCTCCGCCCGTACCGATGATGCGGCCATTGCAATGCTTGTCGGCCAGCGCACAGAGTCGTTTGGCGGCGTAACCGTGCGGTTCTTCGCTCCAGCAAAGGTGCGTAATCGGGTCGCCCTTCAAGCTGTCGGCGCCGCACTGCATGATGATGAATTCGGGCTTGGCGGCGTCCAGATAAGCTTCGACCTGCTCCCACGCCGTGTAGAAATCCGCATCATCCGCTCCCGGCGGAATCGGGATATTGAGTTTCGTGCCCTTTGCTCGGCCGCGGCCGGTCTCATGCGCATGACCCGTACCCGGGTATAGAAAGCGCCCGTCTTCATGAATGTCGGCGAAGATCAGGTCGGGATCCTCTTCAAAGCCGTAGAACACTCCGTCGCCGTGATGCGCATCGATGTCGACGTACGCAATACGCCTCAGCTCGAATTCCTTGCGCAGGTATTCGGCGGCGATGCCGCAGTCATTAAAAACGCAAAACCCGGCGGCTTTATCGCGCGCCGCATGATGCAACCCCGCGATGGGGATGAACGCACGCTTGTGGTTGCCGTGCATGACTTCGTCAACCGCACACAGCACGGCACCCACGACGGCCGAGGCCGCGTCGTAAATGCCGGGTACGGCGGGTGTGTCGCCGTCATCGAGCCAACCCTTGCCCTCGGCAGACAGGCGCGAAACAAGATCGATGTATTCGGCCGTGTGGAACAACGCGAGCTCGTCGACGAGCGCGGGGCGCGGGTGGCCAAACTCGATCGCGCCGTTTAAATTGGTCTTGTCGAGTTCGGCGTAAAAGGCATCGTGACGGTCGGTGCCGAACGGGTGCGGGTCGCCGAATCCGTAGGCGGCAATCTCTTCTCCCCGATAGACCAGCACAGATTGGCTCATGGAGCCCTTCTATCAGCTTCCCCTGCCGCCGAGCATACCGGATAATGCGCGCTTCTCAATACAGGTGCCCCCATGGCTCAGTACATCTACACAATGAATCGTGTCGCAAAGGTCGTGCCGCCGAAGCGCTACCTCATTCGCGATATTTCCCTGTCTTTTTTCCCGGGCGCCAAGATCGGCGTGCTCGGTCTCAATGGTTCCGGCAAGTCGACGCTCATGCGCATCATGGCCGGACTCGATACCGAGATCGATGGCGAAGCGCGGCCGCAGCCCGGTATCAAGATCGGCTACCTTCCGCAGGAACCCGAGCTCGATGAAAACAAGGACGTGCGCGGTAATGTCGAGGAAGGGCTGGGCGAAACGATTGATCTTCTGAATCGATTCAATGAAATCAGCGAGAAGTTCGCCGAGCCAATGGACGACGACGAAATGAACAAGTTGCTCGAAGAACAGGGCAACCTGCAGAACGAGATCGATGCCGCGGGTGGCTGGGAAGTCGACCGTAAGCTCGAAGTCGCCGCGGATGCGCTGCGGTTACCGCCATGGGACGCCGACGTCTCCAAGCTATCGGGCGGTGAGCGCCGTCGTGTTGCGCTGTGTCGCCTGTTGCTGTCGCAGCCGGACATGTTGTTGCTCGACGAACCGACCAACCACCTGGACGCCGAATCGGTTGCGTGGCTGGAGCGTTTCCTCGACGAGTATCCGAGTACGGTGATTGCGGTAACCCATGATCGCTACTTCCTCGACAACGTTGCGGGCTGGATTCTCGAGCTCGATCGCGGCCACGGCATTCCGTGGGAAGGCAACTACTCGTCCTGGCTCGAACAAAAAGAAGCGCGCCTCAAGACCGAAGAATCCACCGAGAAGGCCCGCCAGAAAGCCATGGCAGCCGAGCTTGAGTGGGTGCGCAGCAATCCCAAGGGCCGCCAGGCAAAATCGAAAGCTCGCTTAAAGCAGTTTGAAGAACTGTCCTCGCCGTCGTACCAGCAGCGCAACGAAACGAATGAAATTTACATTCCGCCCGGACCGCGTCTGGGAGACGTCGTGCTGGAAGCCGAGGGTCTGAAAAAAGGTTTCGGCGACAAGCTGCTCATCGATGGCCTGGGCTTCCAGCTGCCGCCGGGCGGCATAGTGGGTGTCATCGGTCCAAACGGCGCGGGTAAAACGACGTTCTTCCGCATGATCACGGGCGAGGAACAACCGGACGACGGCACGCTGCGGCTAGGCGATACGGTGCAGGTTGCTGCTGTCGACCAGTCGCGTGACAGCCTCAACAATGACAAGACCGTCTGGGAGGAAATCTCGGACGGCCAGGACCTGATCAAGGTCGGCAACTACGAGACGTCGTCGCGCGCGTATGTCGGGCGCTTTAATTTTCGTGGTCAGAATCAGCAAAAGAAGATCGGACTGCTCTCGGGCGGTGAACGCAATCGTGTGCATCTTGCGAAGATGCTGAAGGCCGGGGGCAATCTGTTGCTGCTCGATGAGCCCACCAACGACCTTGACGTGGAAACATTGCGCGCGCTTGAAGAAGCGCTGCTCGAATTCCCGGGTAGTGCCATTGTGATATCGCATGATCGCTGGTTTCTCGACCGCATCGCGACACACATTCTTGCGTTCGAAGGCAATTCAGAGGTGGTCTGGTTCTCAGGCAACTACGCCGACTACGAGGAAGATAAGAAACGCCGACTGGGTGCGGATGCGGACAACCCGCATCGAATCAAGTATAAGAAGTTGGACGCCTAACTTAGGACAGGAGTACGGCAATGAACCTGCTGTTGACGGCCAGTGTGGTCTTCACACTGCTCACGCTGTACTTCATTTTCTCCATGGGGCGGCATGCAAAACGGCGTCGCCCGATAAGGGCTACACGCTCGCTTGTCGGTGGTACGGCATGCGGCGCGCTGGGTGGTGCAAGCGTCATGCTCGCGTTCAGTTATTACGGCTACGGTCGCCTCGTCGAGGAGCAATCTGTTGGCGAAATCTACTTCACGCGCTCGGCGCCCGAGGTTTATGTTGCGCGGCTGATGATTGATGGCCAAACGGACCGCCACTACGAGCTCAAGGGCAACGAGTGGCAGATGGACGCGCGCGTCATCACCTGGAAACCGCCGGCGACGCTGCTCGGTCTCGACCCGATCTACCAGCTCGATCGCCTGAGCGGTCGCTACTCCGACGTCGGCGACGAGATGTCGGCCGAACGTACGGTGTACTCGCTGTCCGATGAGATACCGCTCGATGTCTGGTACGTCGCACGTGAGTATCCGCGACTCATGCCCGGCGTCGACGCGCACTACGGCACGGCGACCTATCTGCCGATGGCCGACGGCGCCCGCTACGCCGTTACGCTAACCCGCACGGCCCTGATCGCACGGCCGGTGAACGAAGCGGCGGAGAATGCGGTCGGAAACTGGGGTGGGCAGGAATTTTAAGGATTATGTCAATCTGGCCCGGCGACAACGAGCTCTTGATGCATACTGGAAGTCGCTGATTGTATTGATAAAAATGTCGCCAAAGAGCGACACGAAAAATAACGGGGCGAAATGACGATCGTACTGGATCAGGATCGGGAAATTGAGAACGAGCTCGAGCAGCGAATAGATCTCGAGTGTCCGTACTGCGGCGTACACGCACACATGACGCCGCAGTCCGTTCCGAATCCGGCCGCACTGTTGCGCGACAAGCCGAAACACGTCGGCCTTGTCTATCAATGCGATGCCTGCCGGGCACCGGTATTCCTGCGCTTTGCCGTCCGCGCCTACGACGGCAACCGCGTCGAGCTGCTGCGCAATTTCGTCGAACTCGAGCGCCCCAAGGAACGTTTCCCGTTTTCCTACCTGCCGAAGCACACCGAGGTGTTGTTTCGTGAGGCGCTGACCTGCTACTCGAACAACAGCTTCAACGCATTCGCGTCAATGAGCCGGCGTGCTGCGATGAGCGCGTACGCGGCACTGGGTGAAG
Organism: Pseudomonadota bacterium; assembly: GCA_038533035.1. Taxonomy (GTDB): domain Bacteria; phylum Pseudomonadota; class Gammaproteobacteria; order Steroidobacterales; family Woeseiaceae; genus UBA1847. The sequence goes on along the minus strand of JBCAZN010000002.1, from coordinate 19,098 downwards.
GCGGCAAGCTGCGTGCTTTCGAAGAAGTCATGGTCGCGCAGGATATCGCCGGAATTGACGATGATATGTTCAGACCTATCAAGCTGGTGTTGTTTGGCTCCGGCCAGCACGAGGACCTGCCGCTCCTGAACCGTGCACAGGCCGGCATCCTGCTGGAGATCATGAAAGACATGCTGTACCAGTGCTTCGTACGCCACGGCAAGCTGACTCGCGCCCTCAAGGTACGGAACTTTTTCATCGAAGAAGCTAACAGCGGAAACCTGCAATCAGCCTAAAAACCCGGTGTCAGTGACCTAGTTTTTTTTTAAAACCCGGTGTCAGTGACCTAGTTTTTTTTTAAAACCCGGTGTCAGTGACCTGATTTTTTGCTTGCAAAAAACCAGGTCACTGATTCTGGGATTCGGCTAATTCATTGGGTCTTGTGCCAATAAACTAGGTCACTGACACCTAGTTTGCCCTAGTTTGGGGTCTTTAGTTGATGGTGGTGCGGGCGTTGCGGAACATCCGCATCCAGGGTCCATCGTCACCCCACTCGTCCGGGTGCCAGGAATTCTGGCGGGTCATCGCGACGCGTTCGGGGTGCGGCATCATGATGGTTACCCGGCCATCCTCGTTCGACAGGCCACAGATGCCGTCGATGGAACCGTTCGGATTCGCCGGATAGGTATCCGCCACTTCGCCGAAGTTATCGACGTAGCGCATCGCGACCGTATAGGAGGCTGAATAGCGTGCGGTGTCATCGCTGAACACCGCCCGGCCTTCACCGTGCGACGTAGCGATCGGCAGTCGTGACCCGGCCATGCCCTGCAGGAACAGTGACGGACTCTCGAGAATCTCAACAAGACTCAGGCGTGCTTCAAACTGCTCCGAAGTATTGCGCAGGAAGCGCGGCCAGTTATCGGCACCGGGAATCAGTTCTTTCAGGTGCGACAGCATCTGGCAGCCGTTGCAAACACCGAGCGCAAACGTATCGTCGCGATCGAAAAACGCCGCAAACTGGTCACGCGTCCGGGAGTGGTAAAGGATGGACTTGGCCCAGCCGCCGCCAGCGCCCAGCACGTCACCAAACGAGAATCCTCCACAGGCAACGACGCCCTGGTAACCGTCCAGTGTGTCTCTGCCTTCGAGCAAATCGCTCATGTGCACGTCGACCGCGGCGAATCCCGCACGCATGAACGCCGCGGCCATTTCGTACTGGCTGTTAACGCCCTGCTCCCTGAGAATTGCAACACGCGGTTTCGCGGCACCACGCATTGACCGCAAAATGTCGTCCGCGGGGTCGAAACTCAGCTGCACGTTGAGGCCCGGGTCCCGGTCATCGAGGATTCGATCGAACTCTTGCTTCGCCGTTACCGGGTTATCGCGCAACGCCTGGATGCGATAACTCATCTCCGACCATTCGCGCTGCATCGTTGCACGATCGAGATCGAGCACAACGTCGTCATCATTCTGCACAACGAGCCTGGCATCGTCGGTCACGCGCCCTATCGCCTCGGCCTTAACGCCATGCCGATCAAGCATCATCTGCACCTGGGTCAGCTTGGACTTTTCAACCTGCACAACCGCGCCGAGCTCTTCGCTAAAGAGCTGACGCAGCAAGTCGACGCGTGATCCGTCAAGCGACACGGAAACGCCAAGACGGCTCGCGAAAACCATCTCCGCCAGCGTCGCGAACAGGCCGCCATCGCTACGATCATGATACGCGAGCAGCATACCGCGCTCGTTCATTTCCTGGATCGCGCTGAAAAACCCGGACAACAACTGTGGTTCGTCGAGATCCGGCGTGCGTCCACCCGTACGCCGGAAGGACTGCATTAGGCAGGAGCCGCCCATACGGTTTTCGCCGCGACCGAGATCGAACAGCAGCAGGTAGCTTGGCTCGTTTGTTGCGCGAAGCTGGGGGGTCAGGTGACGCGTCACGTCGGTGACCGGCGCAAATGCCGACACGATCAGCGACACCGGTGCGACAACCTGGTGTTCGCCATCGCCATCGTTCCAGCGCGTGCGCATGGACATTGAATCCTTGCCGACCGGAATCGCAACGCCGATCTCGCGGCAAAGTTCATCGCCAACTGCAGTGACCGTATCGAACAGGTTCGCGTCTTCACCCGGGTGTGCGGCCGCCGCCATCCAGTTGGCCGAGAGTCGGATCTTGCTGATGTCCTCAATAGGCGCAGCCGCAATATTCGTGATCGACTCCGCGACCGCCATGCGACCGGACGCCGGCGCGTTGGTCGCGGCGAGCGGCGTACGTTCGCCCATCGCCATAGCCTCTCCGGTTTTGTTTTCAAACCCGGACGACGTGATCGCAACATCGCTGACCGGCACCTGCCAGGGCCCGACCAGCTGGTCGCGCGCACTCAGGCCGCCGACCGTACGATCGCCGATGTGAATCAGGAATGACTTGTCTGCAACAGCCGGGAAACGCAGGACACGCATCGCTGCCTCTTCGATTTCGATCCCGTCGAGATCGAGCGTTGCCTCGGCAATCGGTGCGCGCTCGACATCACGCTCCATCTTCGGCGGATTGCCGAGCAGCATCTGCATCGGCATATCGACAACCCGGTTGCCGAAATCGCGATCGTTAACGACAAGGTTGCCATCATCGGTCAGCGTGCCAATGACGGACGCCGGACAGCGTTCCCGTTCACACAGCGCCTTAAATTCTTCGATGCGATCATCGCCAACGATCAGCACATAGCGTTCCTGCGCCTCGTTACACCAGATGCCCATCGGCGACATGCCGGGCTCGGCGTTATCGACTTCGCGCAATTCGATGTCTGCGCCATGCTGGCTGTGATCAACAGCCTCCGGCACGGCGTTCGACAAACCGCCCGCGCCGACATCGTGAATCAACAGGATCGGGTTCGCCTTGCCCATTGCCCAACAGCGGTCAATCACTTCCTGGGCACGACGCTCAATCTCGGGGTTGCCGCGCTGCACCGACGCGAAATCAAGTTCTGCGCTCGATGTGCCACTGGCAAGCGATGATGCGGCGCCGCCGCCGAGGCCGATGAGCATTGCCGGCCCGCCAAGCACCACAATCCTGGCGCCAACCGGCACATCAATCTTGTTGGCATGTTCTTCACGCACGTTACCAACACCGCCCGCGATCATGATCGGCTTGTGATAGCCGCGGATCTCGTTCTCCGGCAACCCAGGGAACGCGCTTTCAAAAGTACGGAAGTAGCCCGCGAGATTCGGTCGACCGAACTCGTTATTGAATGCAGCACCGCCAATCGGCCCTTCGATCATGATGTCGAGCGGCGTTGCGAGATGCTCGGGGTGCGGGAAGTCATCTTCCCACGGCTGCGCGTATCCCGGAATACGCAGATGCGACACGGTAAATCCGGTCAGCCCGGCCTTTGGCTTGGCGCCGAGACCCGTTGCCCCTTCGTCGCGAATTTCGCCACCGGAGCCAGTCGCTGCGCCCGGAAACGGTGAAATCGCCGTCGGGTGATTGTGCGTTTCCACCTTCATTAGAATATGGATGGGTTCGTCGGTGTAGCCGAACTCGCGATCGTCGGGTGACGGCATCAAACGTGCGCCAGTGGAACCCTCGATGACGGCGGCATTGTCGCTGTAGGCTGAAATCACACCCGCCGGCGTCTTTTCAGTCGTCGACTTGATCATGCCGAACAGGCGTTTGTCCTGCGCCTCGCCGTCGATAGTCCAACTGGCATTGAATATTTTGTGTCGGCAGTGCTCGGAGTTCGCCTGGGCAAACATCATGAGTTCGGCGTCGGTCGGATCGCGCTCCAGATCGACGTAGCACTCGACGAGGTAATCGATCTCCTGATCACTAAGCGCCAGTCCGAGCGCCGTGTTTGCCGCTGCAAGCGCATCGCGACCGTCTGCCATGACCGGCACCGTTACGACCGGTGCGGGCTCATGCTCTGCGAACAGCAGTGCCGCCTGCCCGGCGTCGGCGAAAACCGCCTCGGTCATACGATCAAACAGCGTCGTGGCTAAGGCCATGACGTCATCGTCGTCAACTTTGCCCGTGAACTGCAGGCCGTAGCAAATGCCGCGCTCCACTCGCTCGACCGCACTTACATCACAGGCCTTTACGATGTCAGTCGCCTTTGACGACCACGGGGAAATCGTACCCGGGCGCGGCACCACGTACAGCAAACGTGCACCTCGGCCAAGCCTGCCTTGCTTCTCACCGGAGAGCAGCAACGCGTTAAGCCGGGACGTGTCGTCTTTGGACAGTTCGCCGTCGGTGTGAACAAAGTAGGTATAGCGCGCGTCAACGGACTTCAACCGCTTGTCGGCACGTTTGAGAGCCCGGGTCAGTTTGGCAATGCGGAAATCAGAAAGCGCCGGTTGCCCGGGGAGTTCTAGCATGTTCGTTTCGGGGTTCGCTCAGGGGTTTTGCGGGGATGATACAGAAAGCGTTACTTTGTGTCGCCCGGCGTGTAAACCGGCATCGGGAACTGCGCGACGTTGCCGCCCTCGACTTTTGAGATCTTGGCGACGCCCCGCTTGTCGACCTCGTCGATACGAATAATCGAGTGCATCGGCAGGTAGGTGCGGGTGACGTTCTCGAATTCCGACTTGATCTTCTCTTCCGACGGATCAACCACGAGCGTGGTCTTTTCACCGAACACCAGTTCCTCTATAGCAACGAAGCCAAACATGTCGCCATGACCCACGCTGCGCGCGTAGATCTCGTAGACCTGTCCCTGGTTCATGAACACGACTTTAAAAAGGGTTTTCTTGCTCATTCGAATACTTTTATCGGGCCACAGCGGCACCGTTGCCGCCAGGGGCGCGTAGTGTAACCAAATCCCGCTGCACCGGCCCGATTTCATGGCAAAACGCGACTATAGCCGCATATGGGCCACAAATCGCATGAAGGCCGCTCGAGGGCCCGGTCTGCGGGCCGCCCGTATCCCTATTATGTGAACTGGTGCCGAGTCCAAGTTCTTGTTTGCCGTCAGAATTTCGGTCAGTAGAAGGGTTTTGGATTCACTATGCCGCTTACGCTAAAAATTGTCAGCGAACATGCCGATCTGGTCGGCGATGACTGTGTCCGGGAGTTCCGCGATGAGGGCGGCACGATCGGTCGCGCGTTGCAAAACGACTGGATCCTTCCCGATCCCGATCGCTACATCTCCGGCCGCCATGCCACGATCGATCACAACGGCGGTATCTACTACCTGATCGACACCAGCAGCAACGGCGTCTATGTCAATGGCGAGTACGAGCCGATTGGCCAAGGCAATCCGCGACGCCTGTTTAATGGCGACGAGCTGCGTATGGGCGACTTCATCTTCGAGGTCCATGTCGACGGCGGCGAAACGATCGCCGTGCCGCTCGATGACGACGATGAGCCGGTGATTGATCCCGATATCGAACAGTTTGTCGACGAAGACTCACTGCGCACCGGCGTCCAGTTACTGGACGAAGAAGAAATTACGGGCGACGATGAATTCCAGTCTGCGCTGTTCGGCGACGGCCAACCCGAATCAATGCCCGAACCGGACGTGATGGAAATCTTCGAAGCGCCTGAGCGACCAAAAAAGTCAGGAAAGTCGAAAAACCTTGAGGTCACTGCTGAAGATTTGTTTGACTCGTTTCTCGACGGGTTGGGCCTGAATCGCGCCGATTTGCACCCGTCGGTGAATCGACCGGAAATGCTGTTAACCGCCGGTCAACTGCTGCGCGAACTCGTCAAGGGCAGCATCGACCTGCTTGCGAATCGCGCCAATCTCAAAAACGCGTTCCGGCTTGACCAGACTACGCTGCTGCCGCGCCACAACAACCCGATGAAGTTCTCGGAAAACACCAACGAACTGTTGAAGCAATTGCTGACCGGCGGTGAAGGCGACTATCTCGGCGCCGTCGATTCGATTCGCGAGGTGAATCGCGATCTTCTGAATCATCAGAACGCGTTCCTCGACGCCATGACGGCGGCGTTTGTCGAATTCGCCGATCGCTTCGAACCAACCGAGCTGCAGGAAGGCTTTGACCGCACGCTTGGCAGCGGACTCCTGTCGTTTACGAACAAGTCCAAATACTGGGACCTTTTTTGCGACCTCTATCCGATCATCACCGAGAAAGGCGGTGGCCGGTTCCCGCAAATGTTTGCCGAGGAGTTTGTGTCGGCGTACGAGCGCCAGGTGGGCGAATACCGCCGCCACGATCGCGAAGGCACCGCACCGCCGCGTGAATCACACAGCGACGATATCGATCCGGATTTTCTCACCACACAGAAGCTCGAATCGCCGGCGGCCGTACAGGAAGCCGCGTTTGAGGAAGACGACGTGATCGACAGCATTTCGTCCAGCGGCGCCGCGGAAATTGATCAGAACTTCATCGAAGAGCTCGAAAACTCGATGATCGACGAAGCGCCGAAGGATAAGCGCAAGGCCTAGTCACTGCGGTTGCGGCGATTCTCGATCAGGTCCGCAACGACGGAAGGATCGGCCAGCGTCGACGTATCCCCCAGATTACTGAAGTCGTCCTCTGCAACCTTGCGCAGGATGCGGCGCATGATTTTGCCTGAGCGCGTTTTTGGTAGACCCGGCGCCCATTGCAGAAGGTCCGGTTTCGCAATCGGACCGATCTCCTTGCGAACCCATTGCTGCAACTCATCATGCAAATCGTCACTTGGCTCAACGCCTTCCATCAACGTGACGTAGGCATAAATCCCCTGCCCCTTGATGTCATGCGGGTAACCAACGACTGCCGCTTCGGCAACGTCATGGTGTGCGACCAGCGCGCTCTCGACTTCGGCAGTTCCCATGCGATGCCCTGAAACATTGAGCACGTCGTCCACGCGACCTGTAATCCAGTAATAACCGTCCTCGTCGCGTCGCACACCGTCGCCAGTGAAATAGTTGCCTTCAAAGGTCGAAAAGTACGTGTCGATGAAACGCTGGTGATCACCGTAAACGGTGCGCATCTGCCCGGGCCAGCTGTCGGTAAGAATCAGGTTGCCGGATGCGGCGCCGTCTTGCGGTTTACCGTCGCTGTCCACGATAGCGGGCTGTATGCCAAACAACGGCCGCGTCGCCGAACCCGGCTTGAGGTCCGTCGCGCCCGGCAGCGGGCTGATCAAAACGCCGCCGGTTTCAGTCTGCCACCAGGTGTCAACAATCGGGCAGCGCGCATCACCGACGACATGGTAGTACCACTCCCACGCTTCGGGATTGATCGGCTCACCAACCGAACCGAGCAAGCGCAGGCTCTTGCGCGATGTCTTTTTGACGGGCTCGTCACCTTCGCGCATCAGTGCCCGGATGGCTGTCGGCGCGGTGTAGCAAATGTTGACGTTGTGTTTGTCGCACACCTCCCAGAATCGCGATGATGTCGGGTAGTTCGGTACGCCTTCAAACATCAATGTGATGGCGCCGTTGGCGAGCGGCCCGTAGACGATGTAGCTATGCCCGGTGACCCAGCCGACGTCGGCTGTACACCAGAACACGTCTCCCGGGTGGTAGTCGAAAACAACTTCGTGCGTGAACGCGGCGTAGACGAGATAGCCGCCCGTCGTGTGCAGCACGCCTTTCGGTTTGCCTGTTGACCCGGACGTGTAGAGGATAAACAACGGGTCTTCCGCATTCATTTCCTCACAGGGGCAATCTGCACTTACCGTCTCTTCGAGTTCGTGCAGCCATGCATCGCGGCCTTCCACCCAATTAACGTCGGTGCCGGTATTGCGAACCACCAATACCTTCTCAAGCGTGGTCACCGCGTCCTGCTCGGCGGCCGCATCGACGTTTGCCTTGAGTGGCACACCCTTGCCGCCGCGCACGCCTTCATCGGCGGTAATGACGATGTTGGATTCGCAATCGCTGATGCGACCCGCGAGTGCATCGGGGGAAAACCCTCCAAATACAACTGAATGAACGGCACCGATTCGTGCGCATGCGAGCATCGAGATCGCTGCTTCCGGGATCATCGGCATGTAAATCGTGATGCGATCGCCTTTTTTTGCACCGAGCGCCTTGAGCGCATTGGCAAACTTGCACACGCGTTCGTGCAGCTCGCGATACGTGATTGTCAGGTCGCGATTCGGGTCGTCGCCTTCCCAGATAATCGCCGTGTCGTCGCCACGCGTCTCAAGGTGTCGATCGACGCAGTTGTAGCAAACGTTGAGCGCGCCATCTTCGTACCAGCGAATGTGCAGGTCATCTTTTGCGTAGCTGACATCCTTCACCTTTGTGAAAGGTTTGATCCAGTCAATGCGCTGCGCCTGCTCCGCCCAGAAACCCTCGTTGTCTTCAATCGAACGCTGGTACATCGCCGCGTACTTTTCAGCATCGATCAGAGCGCGTTTCCTGGCCGAGTCAGGCACCGGGTAAAGATGTGTTTCCATTTTCGTCTGCCCTAATATTTCAATTCTTGGTTTCTAGTTCTTGTTGTTAAGTTTTTCAGCAAGCGCCAGCACGCGCTGCGCCTGCAGGAAATGCGGCCGGTCAATCATCTTGCCATCGAGACCCAGTGTACCGGCACCCGGGTTAGCGTCGAACAATTCGACAATTCGCCGCGCGCTATCAATTTCGTCCGCGCTCGGCATAAATGCGTCGTTAATGATGTCGACCTGGTCAGGGTGGATCGCGAGCATCCCCGAAAAGCCGTCACGGCGCGCATTCGAAGCGTATTGTTGCAGCCCGTCGAGGTTACGAAAATCGGTAAAAACCGTATCGATCGCGACGACCTCCGCGGCAGCCGCCGCAATAAGGCACAGTGAGCGGGCCATCTCGTAGGTTGGCAACCAGTTGCCATTCGCGTCGCGATTTGTCGTTGCCCCCACCGCCGCTGAGAGATCTTCTGCACCCCAGGATAATCCTGCAAGGCGTTCGGTCGCGCCAACCCAGGAATCGAGATTAAACAGCGCCTGCGGATGCTCGGTACACAGGGCAATAAACGGTGTCGAGCCGCTGTCGAGATCGTGCTGCTTCTCGAGGCGTTCGAGCGCTTCGGCAAGCCGCAGCCCGTCGGCCGCGCTGCGTGGCTTGGGCAGGATGATGCCGGCGGGTGCACCGGCCATCACTCCTTCGAGGTCGAGGAGTGCGTCGTCGCTGTCCATCGGGTTGATGCGAACCCAGGCGTTGTCGGACTCGCTCAGGAATTCCCGTGCCAATTCTCGCGCAGCGGGACGCGCTTCTGCTGCAACGGCATCTTCAAGGTCGAGAATCAGGGCATCCGCATTGACGCCGGACGCTTTCTGCAGTTTGCGCTCGCTGTCGGCCGGGACGAACAGGAAACTGCGTATCACTTGGGCTTCCGGTGCATCAGTGCCGAGCGCTTGCACTCGGCAACCAGTTCGTCGTTCTGGTTGTACGCGCGATGCTCGAAGATGACGATACCGTTGTCTGGTCGCGATTTACTTTCCCGCAGCTCGAGCACTTCACTTTGAATGCGGATCGTGTCGCCGCAAAATAACGGTTTCGGAAAACGTACGTCATCCCAACCCAGGTTGGCGACTGTCGTGCCATGTGTCGTGTCGTTAACGGATATGCCAACCATGAAACTCAGCGTCAGGCAGCTGTTGACCAGCGGCTTGCCGTACGGCGTCGACTTCATATACTCGGCGTCGAGATGTAATGCCGCCGGGTTATGCGTCATGGTGGTCAGCAGCACGTTATCCGTCTCCGTGATCGTGCGCCGGATGGGGTGGTCAAACGTCTGGCCGACTGAGAACTCTTCGAAATAAAGCCCTGGCATATCTCATCCTGAGAATTGACGAGCTTTCAATTGTGCCAGTCCGATGGACATCAATACAGTGCCATGGATAATCAGGCCGACGGAGGTGATCCATGAAAATCAATCGACGCGAATTCACGAAAGCCGGTCTGGGTGCTGCAACACTCGCCACGCTGGGCACGCCCGCCTTCGCGGGACCCGAACATATGATCAAAGGCGTCATCCCGAAGACCGGCGAAAAATTGCCCATTATCGGGCTCGGCACCAACCGTTATGGCGTTGGCACGTCGCCTGAGGAACGCGCACCGTTAAAAGCGGCGCTCGCAAAATTCCATGCGCTCGGCGGCACGGTTATCGATACGGCGCCGATGTATCGAACCTCGGAATCGGTACTCGGCGACCTGATCGCCGAACTCGGCATTCACGATGATTTGTTTATCGCGACGAAAGCAGATAAGAAAGACGGTGGCGATGCGACCGACGCCCAGATGCAGGAGTCACTGCGCAAGCTGAAGACCGACTCTTTCGACCTGATGCAGGTTCACAACCTGATCGGCTGGAGGGCGGCGCTGCCCGTGATGCGGGAGTGGAAGGATGCTGGAAAAATTCGCTATGTCGGCATCACGACATCGAGAAGCGACCAGTACGGCGATTTCGAGAACGTCATGCGCGAGCAGGAACTCGACTTTATTCAGATCAACTATTCACTCGGCCAGCGCGAGGCCGCTGATCGCATACTGCCGCTTGCCGCCGACAAAGGTATCGCGGTGATCGTTAATCGCGCCTTTTACGCCGGCCGGCTGTTCAAGGCCGTGGCCGATCAGTCACTACCGGAGTGGGTCAATGACTTTGGCTGCGACAGCTGGGCCCAGTTCTTCCTCAAGTACGCCATCGGCCATCCGGCCGCAACGCTGAGCATTCCTGGCATGACCAAGTTACGGCACGTCGAGGACAACTGGCGCGCCGGGCACGGCCGACTGCCGAACGCAACTGAGCGCACACGAATGGAAGCGTTTTTCGACGCGCTGTAACGTAATCAGGGATTGCGGCGCTGGTGCCGCTCAATTGACTCGCTTATCAATCGGCGCGCATCCTCGGCACCCAGCCAGTCGCCCATGCGAACCCACTTGCCGGGCTCGAGATCCTTGTAGTGCTCAAAGAAATGCTCGACCTGCTGCATGGTGATATCCGGCAAATCCGTGTGTTCCTGGATGTGGTCGTAGCGCTTCGTTAGCCAGCTCGACGGCACCGCGATGACTTTCTCATCCTGGCCCGCGTTGTCCTCCATGATCAGAACGCCAACGGGACGAACGTTGATCACACAGCCCGGTACGAGTTCGCGGGTATTGATGATCAATACGTCGATCGGATCGCCATCTTCAGACAGCGTATGCGGAACGAACCCGTAATTCCCCGGATACGACATGGGCGTGTACAGGAAGCGGTCGACGACCAGCGTGCCGGCCTCCTTGTCCATTTCGTACTTGATGGGTTGTCCGCCCAGCGGCACTTCAACGATTACGTTGATGTCTTCGGGCGGGTTTTTGCCAATGGCTATGGCGTCAATACGCATGTCGGGGCTCGCTCGTGATCGCAACTGAGTAAAGCAATGCAACATACACGAGCGACCGCACGGTTCCTACCGCGGGGACCGCCGAACTCTGCTCCGCGCATAAAAAAAGGCCGGGAAACCCGGCCTTTCTCGCATACGGATTCTGAAAACGTAAACTAGTCTTCGTGGACCTCTTCGATACGTTCTTCGATAACGGTCACATGTTTCGCGTGCATGCTGGCACGATCGATGAAGCGGACTTCCGACTCATAGCCGGCCGATGCCAACACCGAGCGAATGGTTTCCTGGGTCGATTCGTCGATCGCTTCTCCCGAGGCAATCATGATGCCGTCATGCATTTTGTGCGCACGCACTGCCATATGTGGACCACCCTTGATGACCTCGACCTCTATTTCGTCGTCGTGACCCTCTTTGTGCATGATTGCCATCGTCCGCGCACGACCGTGCCGTTTCGGCACGTCGACCACTTCGCCATTAATGTTGAAGGACAGTCCTTCTTCTGTGCGCGTTACGACAACACCGTCCTCGAGCGTTTTCGATTCGCCCACTTCGAGACCGTCCAGTTCGCCGGGATCGCCGACCCATTGCGAGGTGTGTTCGCCATCGTCACCCGATTTGACAACCTTGATCTTGAACTTTTCTTCTGCCTCGCCGGCGCATGCAATACCGACCCCAGTCAGGACCATGAATATGGCCACCAGTAGTGCTTTCATAGTGAACTCCATTGTTCGTCTGTCAGTCTGTACCCGTAGATGCATCGTGTGCGAAAAGCGTCGCAGTCAGATCATTCCGGTCAGCCGCTCGGTGATAATCGCCTCGGCCTCGGACATGATGCGATCGATCAGTTCCTGGCAGGTCGGGATGTCGTTGATCAGCCCGGCGACCATACCACACGACCAGGCGCCCGCGTCCATGTCACCCTCCATCATGATTGTCGGGTAGACCCCCGCGACCTGCTCGATAATGTCTTCAAACTTCAGATCCGAGCCTTTTTCCTGCTCGATCTCGAGCAGACGTTCGACGGCGTCATTCGTCATCACCCGCTCGGTGTTCCTGAGCGGCCGCATGATGAGCCGCGTATCGAGCTCGGTCGCGGCGACAATCGCGGCCTTGACGTTGTCGTGCACCGGCGCCTCCTGCGTGGCGATGAATCGCGTGCCCATGTTCATGCCCTCCGCGCCCATCGCCAACGAAGCAACCATCGAGCGACCGTCGGCCATGCCACCCGATGACACAAAAGGAATCTCGAGTTCATCTGCCGCACGCGGCAACAGGATCATGTTCGGAATGTCATCTTCGCCCGGGTGACCGCCACACTCGAAGCCATCCACGGACACCGCATCACAGCCGATCGACTGCGCCTTGAGCGCGTGCCGTACCGACGTGCACTTATGAATCACGCTAATGCCGGCGTCCTTGAGGTATGGCAGGACCTGCTGCGGATTGCGCCCGGCTGTCTCGACAACTTTGATGCCGCCTTTGATAATCGACTTGATGTACCCGGGGTAATCGGGTTGCTTGAGACTCGGCAGAAATGTCAGATTCACACCAAACGGCTTGTCCGTCATGTCATGACAACGCGCAATTTCGTTTGCCAGATCCTTAGGCGTTTTCTGCGTCAGGCCGGTGATGATGCCGAGGCCGCCGGCATTCGATACGGCAGCTGCCATTTCGGCAAAGCCGACGTAGTGCATACCGCCCTGAATGATTGGGTGCTCGATACCATACATTTCTGTGATTTTGGTTTTCATCTAGGTCTCTTCATTGCTATCGGTTTCACGCGCGACGGCGGGGACGGATTTCAGGTAGGCCGCGATAGCCTCGAGATCCGAAAGCGGCAGTTTCGACAGGTTTTCCTGCACCGCCACCATCGAGCCACCGACCGTGTCGAAATCCGGTGTAAAGCCACTCTCCAGGTAGCGCGCGATGTTGCGCTGCGACCAGTCCGCAGTATTTTTGCCGGCCGGCGTGATGTTCGGAATATACCCGTCGCCGTCGAGGTTAGGTGCCCCGCTCAGCCAGCGGTCCGTCAGCAATCCCCCAAAACGACCTCTCGGCGTATGGCATTCGCCGCAGTGACCCGCCCCTTCTGCGAGGTAGCGACCGCGCTCGACGAGCTCGTCGCTACTTTCGATTACGGCTGACGCGTCCAGGTTCAAGCGCTTCCAGGCGCCGATGCCGCGGCGTACCGAGTACGGAAATGCAATTGAATGATCGGGCACGACCTGTTCGACAATCGGCAGCGTGTCCAGATACGCCCGCAAATCCATAACGTCTGCAACCGACATGCGCGCATAGGACGTATACGGAAACGACGGATAGTAGTGGCGGCCATCGGGCGCCACGCCACGCTGCATCGCATTTACAAACTCGAGCATCGACCAGCTGCCGATACCCGTCGTCACGCTCGGCGATATGTTCGGCGCACGAAACAGTCCGAACGGGGTATCCAGTTCAAGCCCACCGCCGAGCAACAGCTTGTTGTCGCCTTTCGCCCGACGGCCGTCGACAGGTGTCGCGTGACATGATGCGCAGCCACCCGCCCAGAACACCAGCTCGCCCGCTACCGCGTCCGGCGCGTGGTCAGGAAGATCGTCGTTCGACAGCGTTTGCGGGCTGGTCACCCAGGCGGCAACCAACACGGCGGCCGCCAGCAGCGTAAGCGCTTTAGTCTTCTTCAATCCGGTACGTATCGTGACAGTTCTTGCAGGCGCCGAAGACAGGCCCTACGACCGGTTTGGCGTCTTCGAGCGTGGCCGGGTTCGCCGCTATCGCCGCGGCTGTTGCATCGCGCCACTTCTGCATGGCGGCCTCAAATCCCGCTCGATCTTCCCAGATCGCTGCAGCTGCACGACCGCCTTCGCTGCCCTCGGGGAACATGTCGCCAAACGTGTCGGCGGCAATGGCAAAGGTCTCCAGCGACTCGAGCACAACCGCCTGGTCATAGTCGCGATCGCCGTTCAGCATCGCGCCAAGCGGCTTGGCGGCTCCACGGACATCGTTCTCCATGAGGTCATGCCGCATCTCGGCCACGTCGTCCGACGCTGTCGCGACCAGTGCCAAAAGAAGGGTAACGAAAGTGAAAATGGAAGCGCTTTGTTTTCTCATTGGTAACATTTCCTCGATTTGATGCGTTGTCCTTTTGCGCAGATTAACACGACAGCGCCGATGGCAAACTTGTGAATCTACTTTAAAGTATTTCCGCAAGTTTTCGAATTTTAGTCGCCCCGCATTGCTCCTGGGAATAGATGCACGTGAAAGCGTTGACATTCCCCGGCACGGGAATAAATTTGATCGTGAGGCGAAAGCCTCAACGCGCCAACAAGTTCGCTTGTTGACAACCGCCCTGCTAAAGGAGGTCCGAGCCTCTGCCAGGTACGGGGGCGGTGGACGCGGAAGGCGGAACGCCGGGGAAGACGGAGCGCGCAAGCGCAACGGAAGAACCGGAGGACGTGACAGGGAAACTCGGAACTTTGCTGTGACGTTACGCCGAAGGTAGCCCGATACCAAGAGTGTTGTCGGAACCGGACAAGGAAACCCGTCGAGAGATGGGTGGACGAGAAAGGAACGGATAGCACAACAAAGCAGTTCTACCGTAGCGTCCTCAAACACAAGGCGGCCCCGGATTCCCGGGGCCGCCTTTTTTGTGTTAAGACAGCGCAATGACTGCCGCAATTATCGACACGTTTCCGCATGACATTGAGGAGATCGAATTCGAACGCATCCCGATGAGCGACGGCGTGCATCTGTCGTGCCGCTACTGGCGACCCAGGGACGCTGTCGATAAACCGGTACCGGCGATCCTTGAGTACATCCCGTACTGCACGCGGGATGGCACCGCGGCACGTGACGAGGCCATGCACCCCTACTTTGCCGGGCACGGCTATGCGGCTATTCGCGTCGACATGCGCGGCAGCGGCGAGTCCGAAGGCGTGATGCTCGACGAATACATCAAGATCGAGCAGGACGACGCGCTCGAGGTGATTGCCTGGATCGCCGCACAGCCCTGGTGTGACGGTAACGTCGGCATGATGGGCAAGTCCTGGGGCGGCTTTAACGGACTGCAGGTCGCCGCGCGCCGCCCGCCGGCGCTGAAAAGCATCATCACGGTGTTTTCCTGCGACGATCGCTATACGGGCGACCTCCACTACCTCGGCGGCTGCATGTCGACGCAGAATGCCGAGTGGGCGTTTGTCATGTTTCCGTCGCAGGCGCGACCGCCGGATCCTGCACTCGTCGGCGACAGCTGGCGCGAGATCTGGAAAGAACGGCTTGATGCACTCGAGCCGTGGGCGATCGAGTGGTTCAAACACCAGCGCCGGGACGACTACTGGAAGCACGGCTCAGTTTGTGAAGATTACTCGGCGATTGAAATACCGGTATATGCAATCGGCGGTTGGGCCGACCTTTACTCGAACGTTGTGCCAAGCCTGCTCGCAGGCCTCGATGCGCCGTGCAAAGGCCTGAATGGTCCGTGGGGCCACCAGTACATGCACCAGGTCGTGCCGGGGCCACAGATGGGCTTCATGGACGAAGCGTTGCGCTGGTGGGATCACTGGCTCAAGGGCGACGATAACGGAATCATGGACGAGCCGGCGTACCGGGTCTGGGTGCATGACAGCGTCAGGCCGATGGCAAATCAGCTGCAACGGCCCGGTTACTGGGCAACCGAGCCGTCGTGGCCCTCACCGAATGTTGTTCCGCACGTCTTGTATCTGAATAACAGAACGCTCGACGAGTCCGCCGAACCTGAAACCGAGATCAAGGTCTGCTCGCCGCAGAACACCGGCTTCTGCACGCCGAGCTTCGGCAACATGGGCGCCGGCGACCCCGAAGAGCCCGCGGACCAGCGCTGGGACGACGCGACATCGGCCTGCTTCGATGGCGCCGTACTCGACGAGGCATTCACGATTCACGGCGCGCCGCTTGTGACGCTCGATGTCGCCGCCGACCAGGAAAACGCCTTCGTCTGGGTGCGGCTTAACGAAGTACGCGCAAATGGCGAAGTCCTACAGGTGTCGTACGGCGTTTTGAACCTGACGCATCGCGACAGCCATGAATTTCCTGAGCCCCTCGTCCCCGGCGAACGTTACAACGTGCGCGTGCAACTGAACGATATTGCGCACACCTTCGCCGCGGGTAGTCGCATTCGAATCGCCGTGTCCAACGCCTTCTGGCCCGTCCTGTTCCCGTCACCACGCAAAGCCACGGTGTCGATATTCTCGGGTTGCAGCACACTGTCGCTACCCACGAGGGAACCGCAGGATGACGACAAGGATGCGAAACCGTTTCCACCGCCGCGCCAGTCACGTGTGCACCCGTCAACAGTCCTCGTTGACCCGGAACCGGGGTTTGCACGATTGGAGACGGACCGCGCCACCGGCGTGCAAACCTATCGTTACAAAATGGATACGGGCACCAGGCGCTTCGACAACAACGGCTGGACCATCAGCGACAAACAGGACTATTGCTACACGATTCATCCGGATGACCCGGGCTCAGCCGCCGCTGAATTAAAAGCCGTGCAGACCTTCGGTCGCGAAGGTCAGCTCGATGCACGCCTCAATGCGCACCATCGCATTACCTGCGACGAGACGCACTTTCACATCGAAGCCTCGCTTGACGTGTTTAATGGCGAGGAAGCGATCTACTCGCGCAGCTGGAACGAAAAAATCGAACGCGATTTGCTTTGAAACCGTCGGACTACACCGTCAGGTTCGCCGCCAGCAGCGCCTTCGTGTACGGATGTTCGGGCGCGCTGCACACATCGTCTGCCGGCCCCTGCTCGACGAATTCGCCCTGGTACATAATCGCCATACGGTCGGCAACATGACGCACGATGTTCAGATTGTGCGTGATGATGACGATCGCCAAACCGAATTCCTGCTGCACGGCCGACATCAGGTTGAGCACTTCGCCCTGAATCGACACGTCGAGTCCTGCCGTCGGCTCGTCCGCGATTAGAACATCGGGCTGCTGCGCCAGCGCGCGTGCCAATCCGACACGCCGGGCCTGTCCGCCACTGAGCTGGTGCGGATAGCGATCCGCGAACTCGGCACCGAGACCGACTAGCGCCAGCATCTCGAGCGCCGATTTATCGATGTCGCCCGACACCTCGCGATTGACGACGTACGGTTCGGCGACGAGCTTGCGAACCGTCATGCGCGGACTCAAAGAGCCGACCGGATCCTGAAACATCATTGCGACCCGTTGCCGATCGGGCTGCAGCAAGCCACCGCGTCCCCGAGGCACCGTGTCGCCGTTGAGCCGAACTGCGCCGCTCACTGCGGGTGCAAGCCCACAGATCGCCTTCACGAGCGAGGTTTTTCCGGAACCGCTTTCGCCGACGACGGCGAGGGTCTCGCCGCGATTGACTTCGAATGACACACCTTTGACGACCTCGACCGATTGGCGGCGAACCCCCGGCAACCTGTAACTCACGCACAGGTCCTGAACGGCAAGCGCCGCCGAACCGGTTGTCTCGTGATCCGCGGCCCCGCGTAATCCATGATCGGCGTCCACATGGGCCGGGTCGCTGGCAAGCAGCATGCGCGTGTAGTCATGTTGCGGCCGGGCAAACACTTCCCGGGTATTGCCCTGCTCCACAATCTCGCCGCCGTACATAACAACGACCGACTCGCAGAGCTCGGCGATGGCACCCAGGTGATGCGAGATAAACAGGATCGCGCAACCCTCTTCCTGCTGCAGCGTGCGCAGTCGCGCAAGGATCTCCACTTCGAGCGTCGCATCCAGCGCCGTCGTTGGCTCATCGGCGATAAGCAGCGACGGTTTCATCATCAGAGCCATGGCAATCGCAACCCGCTGGCGCATGCCGCCCGACAGCTGATGCGGGTAGCGCTTCAGTTGAGACTCCGGATCAGGCAGACCGACGCGTTCGAGGTAGTCAAGCGCGCGCCGGGTTTTGTTTGCCTTACCAGACGCATCCCGATATTGAATCTCGAGCATCTGTCGGCCGATGGTCAGGACCGGGTTCAGGCTCGTCATCGGGTCCTGGAACACCATCGACACTTCGTCGCCGCGCAGTTTACGCATCGCGCTTGCGTCGAGGTCGAGCAGGTTTTTTCCGGCCAACAGTACGGAACCGGAATCGATCTGCGCATTGGGGGCCAGCAGTCGAATAATCGTGGACACGAGCGTTGACTTGCCACTGCCGCTTTCGCCAACGACGCCAACGATTTGCCCGGCACGCACCTGCAATTCAATATCGCGCAGCGCTTGTACGCGCCCTTGCTCGGTGCGATAACTGAGGTTCAGGTCGCGAATATCGAGTGCGTTTGCCGCCATCGTCAGTTCACCCCGCCTTTGCCGCGCAGTTTAGGGTCGAGTATGTCGCGCAGTGCTTCGCCAAAGAATGTGAAGCCAAGCGTGACGAGAATTAGCGGCAAGCCGCCGGCGATGATCGGCCACGGCGAGTTGCGCAGGTACGAGTAGCCGTCGTTCAAGATCGTGCCCCAGCTCGGCGTGGGCGGGCTCACGCCAAGGCCGAGAAAACTCAGTCCCGCCTCCATCGCAACGATTGCCGGCACGTCCATCGACGCGAGAATCAATAACGGCGCAGCAATATTCGGCAAAATATGTCGAGCAAGCATGCGCGCACTCGAAATGCCAATCGTGCGTTCGGCAAGGATGAATTCTTCGTTGCGCAACGCCAGCGTTTGCGTTCTTACAATGCGGGCATACATGGGGATCGAGGTAATAATGATCACGCCAATGACCGTGTTCAGCGACGGCCCGGTCAGCGCCACAATCGCGAGCGCAAACATGATCGTCGGAAACGAGCGCATCGTGTCGAAGCAAACGACAAGAATCCGGTCCAGCCAGCTCGGTCCGAAGCCTGCAATCAT
>JBCAZN010000001.1:0-35074 GCA_038533035.1 Pseudomonadota bacterium | reverse complement strand
CGAGGTGCCGATCGGCGACGCACTGCTGGGTCGCGTTGTCGACTCGCTGGGTAACCCGATCGACACCTCGAGAATGCGGCCGGTCGTCTTGACCGTGTCGCCTTCCGAAATGTGCTTGTAGTCACCGAGGACAACCGCGCCAACTGAATCCTGCTCCAGGTTCAGCGCCATGCCAAAGGTGTTCTGCGGGAACTCGAGCATTTCACCGTAGCGGGCGTCCGCCAGGCCGTGAATGCGAACGATACCGTCGGTTACCGCGATAACGGTGCCGACATCGCGCGCTTCCGCGGATGCTTCGAAGTTCTCGATGCGTTCTTTAATCAGCGAGCTGATTTCAGAAGCTTTGAGTGCCATTTCCTTATCCTCTTTATTTGCTCAATGCAGTCGCAAGGCCTTCCAGCCTCGCGCGCAATGAGCCATCAATAACCACGTCGCCGGCGCGAATAACCGCACCACCGATCAGGTTTTCATCAATTTCAGTAACGATCTTTACATCGCGACCAAGACGTTCTTTCAGCGCTTCTGCGATCTCGGCTTGCTGCGCCTCCGACAGCGGCGTCGCCGACGTCACGGTCGCATCGACCGTGTTCTCGATCTTCGCTTTGTGTGCCTCGAACTGCGTAGCAATCTCGGGCATTACGCCGATACGACCGTTTTCGAGCAACAACTTCAGGAAGTTGCTGCCCTTGTCGTCACTACCGTCGAGCACGCCTGCGCCAGCCTTCTTGAACAGACCGGTCAGGAAATCGAGCTGCTGCTCATCGCTAAAGCCCGGGTTGCCGAGATACTCTACAAGCCCGTCGTCCGCCAGCAGTTGCCCTGCAACGTCGAGCGACTCGCTCCATGCGGCCAGCAACCCGCTGTCATTGGCGACATCGAATACGGCCTGTGCGTAGGGGCGTGCGACGGTGTTGTTATCAGCCACGTCCTAGATCTCCTGCGCAAGCTTGCCCAGGATGTCTTCGTGCGCCTTGCCGTCGATTTCGCGAGACAGGATCTTCTCGGCCGACGCAATCGCGATCGCGGAAACCTGGCCACGCAACTCTTCGCGTGCCTTGTTCGTTTCCTGCTCGATCTCTGCGCGTGCTGCCGCGATCTGGCGCTCACGTTCTTTTTCGCCAGCCGACTTGCCGTCAGCAACGATTTCGTTGGCGCGTGAATGTGCCTGGTCCAGAATGCCGGTCGCCTGCTTGCGTGCGTCTGACACGATTTCGTCAGCCTCGGCTTTGGCCTGAACCAGTTTTTCCTGGCTTTTGTCGGCAGCAGCAAGACCTTCTTCGATCGCTTTCTGGCGCTCTTCGAGCGCATCCATGATCTGCGGCCATATGTACTTCGCGCAAAGAACGACGAAAACGACCATAGCGATCGTTTGGCCGATGATAGTTGCATTTAAGTCCACGGATTTCTCCTAATGAAAAAGCGTCTGCGCCGCGCTTGTCGGCGCAGAAAGACAGACTCGCTTCTTCTACTTAGCCGCCAACTGCCGCTTGTGCAGCCTGCAGCTGACCAATGAACGGGTTTGCGAATGCGAAGAACAGCGCGATACCCACACCGATCATGGCAACGGCGTCGAGCAGTGCGACGACGAGGAACATCTTCGTCTGCAGCATCGGTGCCAGTTCCGGCTGACGCGCAGCGCCTTCGAGGAAGCGGCCGCCGAGGAGGCCCATGCCGATGCCTACGCCGAGGGCGCCAAGGCCGATCAGAAGTGCGACAGCGATAGCCGTGAACGCGATTACAGTTTCCATCATTTTCTCCTGGGGAGGATCTAGTCCAACTTGTTGAATTTAAAAGGTATAACTAATCAGTGCTTCTCTGATGCCAGACTTAAATAAACTATGGTCAACATCATGAAAATAAATGCCTGTAGCGTGACAATCAGCAGGTGGAAAGCGGCCCATAACAAGTGAGCAACGCCACCCATGGCGCCGATAAACAGGTTTGCGCTAAACATCACAGCAATCAGAATAAAAATGAGTTCGCCGGCAAACATGTTGCCGAACAGTCGCAGCGACAGTGAAAGCGGCTTCGCGAAAAGGGCAACGATTTCCAACACCAGGTTAAAGGCGATGATGAGCGGCGCGGCGATTACGCCCGGCCCTTTCAGAGGCGGTGCAATGGGATGCAGCGCAAGGTCATATACGAGTGCGAACGGGCCTTTGGCCTTGTGCGTATAAAACAAAATCAGGAAAAAGACCGCGAACGACATACCGAACGTCACGTTTACGTCGGTCGTCGGCACGACTTTCATGTACGGAATCCCGAAGATCCACTGCGCGAGCACGACCGGAATCCAGTCGACGGGCACGAGATCCATAAAGTTTAGCAGCAATACCCAGACGAATATCGTCAGCGCTAGCGGCGCAATCAGTCGACTCTTGCCATGAAAGGTGTCTCTGACGCTTCCATCCACCATCTCAACAACAAATTCGATAGCGGCCTGAAATTTCGATGGCTTTGCGACGGTCGACTTCTTCGCGACGCTGCGGAACAAGAAGAAAAACACTGCACCGAGAAACACCGACCAGAACATTGAGTCGACGTTGAGCGTCCAGAAGTTACCCGCGCACTGGTTCCAGACCCACTCGCCGGTCTCTGATTTGCATACCTGCAAGTTCTGGAGATGGTGCGTAATGTACTCGGCCGAGTTAGCCGGTCCGCCTTCAGCTGCCATTGCTGTTTTCCGTATCCGATTCTGTGTCGCTGCGCATCAGGAACCCTGCAAAGGTCAACAGCTGCGTCGCAATAAATCCTGCAAACAAGGCCGCTGCGTTGAGCGGCCGAACCAGCGCGAACACGAGACTGAACAACAGTACGGTGAGCGCCAATTTGCCTAATTCGCCAATCCAGGCCGCCCGGAGCATCGCATTTGCGCCTTCTTCCGTGCGGGTAACTATCAGCCGCAAGCCGAGAGACGCATTCGGGATGACGCAGGTGAGGCTGCCAAGCAGCGCGGAGTACCCTGCAACGACTCCGAATACGCCCCAGAGAACTGCGGCGAGACCCACCCCGGTGACCAATTGCCACATGAGCACCCGGGCGATAGTGAAGTCCAATTCTCTATGCCTCCGGCACGAAAAACGCCACTTCCGATGGCTCTTGCCGGCGGAGTGTGGCGCGTGTGGTGAATCGATCCAGGCGGGCCAAGATTCAAGCGTGCGCATTATAGTGTTCGCCCCCCGGCATAGCAACACATCGGGCGCCTTTTCTCCCCCTTGTTTCAGGACATAAAACGCCGCATTTTTCCCGGGTTTTTAGGGGGTTTCAGCAAATTCCTCCCAATGCGACGCAACGCACATTCGACGGCCGCTTCGAGAGGTATAAATGGGGCCTGAGATCCACAAACAGGCCCTCTCGTATGTTGCTGATTGCCAGTGAAAACCTGCGCTCCCACGGCTCGGTCAATGATGTTGCCCGTGAAATGAGCTTGACGCTTAGCTATTTCGGTAGCCCGGCGACGTTCGCCGAGCTGATGCTGGGGCAGTCGCGGCGTATCGTATTGCTGACCGACGAGGACGTGATTGCGGAGAATTTGCGTGCTTTACGCGGCGCCAGCGACCGGGCGCCGTTTGCGGTGATCGTCGCCGCTGACCGGGCGGCATTGCGTTGCGCCGCCAACGCCGAGATCGTGGACCAGCTGGCCTCGCTCGACAACATCGAGTGGCTGGGTGCGGATTTCGACTTTGACCAGTTGAGCCAGTCTGCGCGCCGCTGCCGACGTCGCATGCTCAAAATTTCGCGCGCCGAGGTCGAGGCGGCGCTGGAGAACGACCAGTTTGTGCTGCGCTACCAGCCCAAGGTGGAGCGCTCGACCGGCCCCGAATGGGTGACCCGTGAGGCGGAAGCGCTGGTGCGCTGGCACCACCCCGAGAACGGCCTGATGGGGCCACTTGAATTTCTGCCGGAGGTCGAGGCTTTCGGCCTGATGAAGGAGCTCTCGGAATTTGTGCTACGTGAGGCCGCCCGCCAGCTGGTCGCCTGGCGCGGACGCGGCATCCAGCTGAACTCCTGCATTAACCTGGCCTCAAGCCAGCTTATCGACCCGGAGCTTGCCGATACCTACGCTGCAATAGTGCGTCAGCTCGGCCTTGAGTGCTCGAGCTTCACGTTTGAAATTATTGAGCAGGAGCTGTCAGATCCTGATGCGCCTCACCTGCAGGTGTTGAACGCGCTGCGTGAGAACGGCTTCCGAATCTGCATGGACGACTTCCGGGTCGCTGCTTCGAGTCTCAGCACGTTTGAAAAGCTGCCGTTCGATGAGATCAAGATTCACGCCTCGGCGCTGCGCCGCGCGCAGCAGGATCCGGTGGCAATGACCGTGCTCGCAGCAGTCACAGGCCTTGCCCACAATCTCGGGATGTCGGTCTGCGCAGAAGGCGTCGAAGATGAATCGACCTTCGAATTCCTGAAGACGATCGAATGCGACAAGATGCAGGGCTTCCTGATTTCGGAAGCGGTAATCCCGTCGATCATTCGCCGCGTCTACTCCTACGGCGAAGAGACCTCCCACACCGCCGCCTAAAAAAACCTGGTGTCAGTGACCTGGTTTTCGACAAAGAAAACCAGGTCACTGACACCTAGTTTATTTGATGTGTTTCAGGATGCCGTCTAGTTCGTCGAGGCTGTTGTAGCTGATGACGAGCTTGCCTGTGCCTTTCGACGTGTGATCGACCTTTACCTTCGCGCCGAGTTTTTCCGACACTTCGATTTCCAGGCGACGAATGTCTGCATTGGGCTGTGGTGCCTTTTTTGCGGGTTTTGCATTGCCGCCGCCCAGCATGCTGCGCACCAGTCGCTCGGTTTCGCGGACCGACAGGCCCTTCTTGACGACTTCCCGTGCGGCGGCTTGCTGCTTACCCGGGTCCGATAGTCCGAGCAATGCGCGCGCGTGGCCCATCTCGATCTGTCGATCCTCAAGCAAGGGCTGCACTTTGTCCGACAGCTCCTGCAGGCGCAGCAGGTTGCTGACCGACGCACGAGACCGTCCTACTGCTTCGGCCGCCTCGGCGTGCGTCAGGTCGAACTCCTCGATCAGCCGGCTTAGCGCGCGCGACTCTTCCAGCGGATTCAGGTCCTCGCGCTGGATGTTTTCGATAAGCGCCATCGCGATCGCAGCCTCATCGGGCACATCACGAATGACCGCCGGTATTTCGGCCAGGCCGGCCATCTGCGCAGCGCGCCAGCGACGTTCGCCGGCGACAATTTCGTAATGCTGCGTGCCGCCTTTCTTGCCGATCGGGCGCGCAACAATCGGCTGCACCACGCCCTGCACCTTGATCGACTCGGCCAGCTCCTCGAGTGAGTCCTGGCGCATGTCCACGCGTGGCTGGTATTGGCCGCGCTGCAACAGCTCGACCGGAATTTCGCGCAACGCGTCTCCTGCCGTCGGCGCCGCCGCGTCATCGCCGGCGACCACGGCATTCTCCGTTACCGGTTTACTTAGTAGTGCATCAAGGCCGCGGCCTAGTCGTTTCTTGGGACTCATACTGCTTGCATAACCTTTTCGTCTTCGCGGCGCAGGATCTCGCCGGCAAGTGCCAGGTACGCGATGGCACCGCGCGACGACCGGTCGTGCAACAGCACGGGGCGGCCAAAGCTCGGCGCCTCGGCGAGCCGGATATTACGTGGCACCACCGTGCGGAAAACCTTGCGGTCGAAATGTTCGATCAGCTGCATCGATACCTCATTCGAGAGGTTGATGCGCGGATCAAACATCGTTCTAAGAATGCCGAACAGTTCGAGATCCGGGTTCACCGAGTCGCGGACCTGCTCGACCGTATTCAATAGCGCACTCAAGCCTTCGAGCGCGTAATACTCGCACTGCATCGGAATCAGTACGCCGTCGGCGGCGGTCAGCGCGTTCACCGTCAACATGTTTATCGACGGTGGACAATCCACGAGAATGAAGTCGTACAGGCCGGCCACCGGCTGCAGCGCCTTCTTGAGTTTCATTTCGCGGCCGATTTCCTGCAGCAGCTGAACTTCTGCGAGTGTCAGATCTTCGTTACCCGGCAGCAACGCAAAGCCACCCTCAGGCGGCGAGACAATCGTGTCGGCGGCCGTCGCATCGCCCAGCAACACATCGCACGAGGAGTATTCGACATCCATCTTGTTGACGCCGCAGCCCATCGTCGCGTTGCCCTGCGGATCCATATCGACAAGCAGCACACGCCGCTGCGTCGCTGCCAGCGAGGCCGCAAGGTTTACGCAGGTCGTCGTCTTGCCGACCCCGCCCTTCTGGTTTGCAACTGCAATTATTCGCGTCATTACCGATTTCGCCGCAACAGCACAGCGTGCCGCGATCCCGCCTCGAGACCCGGCACGTCCAGTTCCGTTACGTCATGACTCCACGGAGCTTCAATCTGTTCTAGTTCTTCTGCCGGGTAGCGCCCTTTCAGCGCGACGAACACCCCGTCCTCTCCCACGTGATGCCCGGCAATCTCAATGAGCTTAGGCAGTGACGCCAGGGCTCGTGCGATCACGGTATCAAAGCGCCGCCCGGGTGCAAAGTCTTCACCCCTCGCTTTCACCGCCGAGACATTGTTAAGTCCCAGCGATCCGGCCGCGTGCTGCACAAACTGGATCTTCTTGTTGTTGCTGTCGACCAGCGTGAACTCACGCTCCGGCTCGACGATTGCCAGCGGCAGGCCCGGAAACCCGGGCCCTGTACCGATGTCGAGAACCCGGGTGCCTTCGAGCAACGGCCGCGCCGTCAGGCTGTCGGCCAGGTGCAGGATGTCCATTTCGCGCCGGTCGCGAACGGCGGTCAGGTTGACCTTCTGGTTCCAGCGTTCGAGCTCGTCAAGCAGCCAGACGAATTTTTCTTCGTTACTGCGCACAACTCAGTCAACCAGGTGCTCGCGCAGGAACATCACAATGGCCTGCGCCATGACATCCCGGTTTTCGCGCTTGCGATAACCATGGCCCTCATTCAGCGCATTCATGTACCAGACATCCTCGCCGCGCTCGCGCAGCGCTTCGACCATCTGGATGGCTTCGGTTACCGGTACGCGGGGGTCGTTCTCGCCCTGGATAATGAACATCGGCACGTTCATTTTATCCACGCTGTTGACCGGGCTGATTTTCTCTAGGTGTGCGCGCATCGCAGGGTCGCGTTCGTCGCCGTATTCCTCACGGCGCGCGTCACGGCGATAGTCCTGCGTATTTTCAAGGAACGTCACGAAATTACTGATGCCAACCACATCAATTACCGCGCGCAAGCGATCGCTGTAGTGCACGGCGCTGGCGAGCACCATGTAGCCGCCATAGCTGCCGCCGTAAACCGCGACGCGGCTTGCATCGAGATCCGGTTGCGTTTCGATCCAGTCGAGCAACGCGCCGATATCCCGTACCGAGTCCTCGCGCTTGAAACCGTTATCAAGTTTCACGTACGACTTGCCGTAATTTGACGAGCCGCGCACGTTCGGCTGAATAACCGCCACCCCGAGCTTGTCGACCCACATCTGGAACGTGCTCGAAAACCCCGGTCGGGCCTGGCTCTCCGGGCCGCCGTGAATACGGATTACGACCGGGTGCGGGCCATCGCCGCGCGGCCTCTGTATCCAGGCCGGAATCTCGCGCCCGTCAAACGAGTCGTAATGCACAAGCTCATGGCTGACGAACTGGGTCGTATCGAGCCCGCCCACCTCACTTTCAGTCCAGCGTACGAGTTCGCCATAGCTCAGCGGATCGTCGGCAAGTTCAAGTACGTAAGTGTCGCTCGGTGTCTGCGCGGTATTGACCGTCATCCCGAGCCGCCGCCCGTCCGGGCTGAACGCAATATTGCCCAGCAGTCCGGTTGGAATAGTATCGACCCGCCGGTACTCACGCGTCTCCGGGTTCATGAGGTACAGGCGTGAGCGCCCGCCTTCATTGGTGACAAACGCCATTCTTGAGCGATCTTCGCTCAGCGTCCCACCCGACACATTCCAGGCGATATCGCCGGTCACGATTTGCGCGGCGGCGCCGGGCTCCAGCGGTTGCCACGCGAGGCGCTGAAACTCATCACCCTGGTCCGTGACGAGCCAGAAGCCGTCCCTGTCGTCATCGAATGCCGCAGGCAAGTTGACGCTGCCGTTATCACCCGCAAGCAACACTGACTCGTTGGTATCCAGGTCTACAAGCCAGGCGTTCGATTCCGTGATGTTCTTGTAGTGAACGACCAGCAGCTTGCTGCCGGAAGCAGAGAACTCGACCGGCGCCCAATAGAAGCCGTCATTTGCCTCGAGCGCTACCTCTGCCTTGCCGGGCTCGGCCGGGTCCATGACCCAAACGTCATTCGATGCGCCGTTGCGCCGCGTACTCTGGAACGCGACCCGTGTTCCGCGCCGGTCAAACGTCATGCCGCCGTTACGCGACTCACCGTCTGTCAGCATCTGGTAGTCACCCGTTGCCGGATCCAGACTGAAAATCTGCGCGAACTCGCTGCCGCCCGCATCCTGCGTGTACAACAAGCGGTCAGAACCGGGTTGCCGGGTTACCTGACCCATCGGTTCATCGAAAAACGTCAGCTGCCGGCGGGCACCCATGGGCATGTCAACGCGGTGCAGTGAACTGACGTCGTCGAACCGGGTTGTCACGTACAACGATTGCCCGTCACGCGACCAGCCGCGGAATGCGGCCGAGCGAATATTCTGAAAACGGTTGAGGTCGTCAACAACATCGGCCGGAATCTCCGGGATGTCCTCGAGCACAAGATTGCCGTTATTAACGACGCGCCGATCGACATCGGCAAAAGCAAGTGAGCTGGTGACCACCAGCAGGAACGCGAGCAATTTTGGATTGTGCATGAGGGCTCCCTCGAATGGGGAGCCAATAATACAGGAGGTCTACAGCAGGCCGGAGCGCTTGATCGCCAAATAACGACTGGTTATGGCTGACGGCAGGTCCTGGCAGAGGCAGTCCTCGACGAAAACACCGCGAGCGCGCAGCAGGTTTTGCGATTCGCGGCGCGCCTCCATGTACTGGTTGGTTGCCGCATACGCCAGCGCCTCATCGAATCCATGCACCGGCTTCTTAAGCATCTCATCGAGCGCGGACTCGCGCAGGCTCGCGAGGATGACAAGGTGGCGACGGCGCAGTAGCCCGGTTGCGGCGCGCAGGTCCTCGGAGTCCTCTTCGCGGACGTTGGTCAGAATCACAATCAACGAGCGCCGCCGTTGCCGTACGGCGAGTTCCGTCGCGGCGGCCAGGTAATCGACCTCAACCTGCTGTGGCTCGATGTCGTAGACGTGATTCAGAATATCGTTGATCGCATCGAGCCCTTTACGCGGCGGCAGCCAGGATCGCTGCGGCCCTGCCGTCATGACGCCAGCACCATCGCCCTGTCGCAACGCCACATAGCTAAGCAGCAGCATGGCGTTCAGTGCATGGTCGAAGTGACTGAGGTCGTCGTCCTTGGCGAGCATGCGTCGCCCGGTGTCGAGCAGGAACACCACCTGCTGGTCGCGCTCGTCCTGGTACTCGCGCGTAATCAGGCGCGACATGCGCGCTGTCGCTTTCCAATCGATCGCGCGCAGGCTGTCGCCCTCACGATAATCGCGCAACTGGTGAAACTCGATGCCCTCGCCGCGACGCCGACTCAGGCGTACTCCCGCAAGCTGCAGGCGATTGTCGACCTCGTACGCCAACAGCTTCGAAATGGTCGAAAAGTTTGGGTATACGCGCACGTCGTCGGCAACCGCGACGAATTTCAGTCGCCACCACAGGCCCAGCGGCGACGCGATTCTGAGTTGCACACCGGGGAACGAGTAAGCACCACGCCGCGTCGGTCGCACTCGATATTTGAGGTCGGCGAAATGCCCGGCGCGTACGTCAATTTCACGCGGCAGGCCGTCGACCTGAAAACTTTCCGGATGATGATCGAACACGCGGGCACGCAGCCGCTGCTGTTTCGACGCGTTGCGAATATTGAGATCGATACTCGACCAGCTCGACAGCGACATCGACCCTGGCGCTTTGCGCTCGACGCCCGGCACCACCGCGATACGACTTGCCGCCACATCGGCCAGTGCTGCAAAAACAACCAGCCCGCCCGCTACCCACCAGTAGGTGGCAGGCACAAGCCCTGTTGCCACCAGCAGGCCAAGCGCCGCGAGGACGCCTGTAAGAACAAAGAGCGGGCGGCGGGGTATCACGACCTGGGCGCGTCCACATGCTCAAGAATGTCAGCGAGGATATCGTCCGGGCGATACGCCTCGATCTCGAGCTCCGGCGCCAGTGCGATGCGATGCCGTAACGCCGGCACCGCCACCTGCTTGATGTCATCGGGCGTTACGAAATTACGGTTCGCGACGACCGCCGCCGCGCGCGCGGCGCGCACCAGCGAGATCGAACCACGCGGTCCGGCACCCATGCGAATACCCGATGCCTGGCGCGTTTCTCTCGCAATCCGCACCGCGTAATCAATCACCGAGGGATCGACCCGGGTTGCCGCAACCAGCGACTGCGCCGCGATGACGTCCTCGATGCTCATGACCGCTTGCACCGCATCGACATTCAGTGAATCGCCTACGTGGCCGGTCGTAACCGCCGACACGATCTGGCTTTCCGATGCCTGGTCCGGGTACTCGATCAGCACCTTGAGAAGAAAGCGGTCGAGCTGCGCTTCGGGCAGCGGGTAGGTGCCTTCGTGCTCCACCGGGTTCTGCGTTGCGACCGCCATGAACGGTTTGGTCACCGGTGAGGACTTGCCCTCGATGGTCACCTGGTTTTCCTGCATCACCTCGAGCAGTGCCGCCTGGGTTTTCGCCGGCGCACGGTTAATCTCATCGGCAAGCAGCAGGTTGGCAAACACCGGTCCGCGTCGAATACGAAACGACTCGGTCTTCGGGTCGTAGATCGCGTGCCCGGTGACGTCGCTCGGCATCAGGTCCGGCGTGAACTGGATGCGCGAAAACTTGCCGCCGAACGCTGACGACATGGCTTTCACGAGCAGCGTTTTACCGAGACCCGGCACGCCCTCGAGCAAAACGTGGCCGCCGGCGAGCAGTGCGATGACGATCTCATCGACGACCTTCGCCTGTCCGACAAAGGCGCGCTCGATCTGTTTGCGCAGCGCCGCGATCTTGCCGTGCAACGCGGCAAACTGGTCCGTTGCTTCCGTCATAACTCTTTCCTTATTGATTGCAGTTTCTGCATGCTGTGCGTGAATTCCCGATGCTTCGGATCGGGGTGCCCGTGCAGGGCATCCATTACTTTCTGGGCGGGCATCCCCGTAATGCGCGCGATAACCGCCGCCTGTTCTTCGGCCGAGCGTTTCGACAACCCGGGATGCTTGGCGTCGGCGTCATGCACCAGCGCCTGCGTTGAGCTTTCCATCAGGTGGCCCGCGCCGTGTTTGCGCCAGGTGAAAATGCCGCTGGCGCGAATGTGCTCGATAATTGACCGGCGCGACGCTGCCTCGCCGGCAGATTTCGGGCCGAAAGCCGGCATCGCGTGCCAGATCCACAGCACCAGCAATAGCGCAATGGCAACCACGACAAAGGGCGCTGCCAGCCAGATGATCTTCCAGAGCGGTGCAAAGCTGGTCTCAAACGTAATCCACACCTTGCCGGGCTCGAGCGTGCCAACGACGACATCGGCAAACAGCCGCGCATTGTCGCCGGTGCCAATTGACAGGTTCTCGAATGGTTCACCGTCGGCGAGCAGGGTGACAAAACCGTCGTAGTAGGGGCGCCGCGCAACAAATATCCGACCGTGGTGGCGAATGACCTCGATATCGTCGGGCTCACCGATCGCCTTGATCTGCTGTATATCCCACATCGCCTCGATGGCGTATTCGTTGTCGTGCTGGTTGCCGGTGTCGGACGATGGCTCTTCATCAAACTCATCGTCTTCGGGCTCGTCGACAAAGGCGATGTCGAGCGCAAACTCTTCCAGAAACGACTCGACGTCGTTGGTCTCTTCGAGCGGCGGCAGGAACACGATGTGCCCGCCGGCACCGACCCAGTCCAGCAAACCGCTGCGTTCATCGCCGATCGTGATCGACGGCGTCAGGCGCAGGATGATCGTGTCCGTCGAGCTCGGCAGCCATTCTGTCGGCGTCAGCGTCGGCCGCGACTCGGCTTCGAAGCCGAGCTCACGCAATAACAGCTCAGCCGCGTAGAAATCATTAATACGGGCCTCGCCGCGCAACCCGACCCATTGCTCCTCTTCGACCTTTTCGTGAGTCGCGAAAAACCAGCCCGCCATCAGGCTGATGCCGAGTATGACGAGCAATGTAATCGTCATCGGCCTCATTCGGCCGCCCCGTAGTGTGCCGGCCATTCACTGCACATCGCCTGCATTGCCTCTTCGGCGGGCGACGTCGAACCGTATGCACACCACACCCACGCGTAGGCCACGCGTGAGAAGAACGAGGCGTGCGTGTCAGCCGTCTGCTCGTCGACCGCGGTAACGCAGTCGCCCTCGGTCGCACTTTTCGGCAACCGCACGCCGTGGCGATGCACGGCCCCGAAAACACTGCCGCGATACAGCAGGCTGAGCGCCTCGCGCGCATTGCCCTCTTTCCAGAGCGCCATGACGCTGCCAGGCAGGTCGTCGGGAAGCGTTTCGGCTGTGATTTCGCCGGTTGACAGGATCACCCGCTCGCGTTGTTTTCGCAGGCGCGGCTCCATCCGCAAGTAAGGCAGCCACCGTTCCGCCGTCATAACCAGCGCGATGAGAATCATCGCGATCACGATCCAGAGTCCGAACTCGACGA
Source organism: Pseudomonadota bacterium (assembly GCA_038533035.1). Taxonomy (GTDB): domain Bacteria; phylum Pseudomonadota; class Gammaproteobacteria; order Steroidobacterales; family Woeseiaceae; genus UBA1847. Next base: position 22,371 of record JBCAZN010000001.1, on the reverse strand, counting down.
TAAATGAAATCACCTTGCCGACGTCGCGAAAAAACTCACCAAGACCGTCAAGCTCAGGGCCATCGTCGACAACCTCCTCCTGATCGTCGAGCGAACGCCAGACTTCGCGCACCTCAGTGGTTTGCATCGAGTCGTCTTCGTAAACCGCGTCGACAGCGTCCGCTATGTATTCCTCGTCCCAATACGGCTCGATGCGCGCTTCGGCGGCGCTCGACTCGCCCGGCAAGGTAACGAACACGATCGCGGCCGTCAGCGCCAGCATGGCTGCCGACGCCGCTCTGCCGAGACGATTTGCGCGGCGCTGCAGCATGCGCCGGAACGCCACCTCGATATCCCACGCTTCGAGCATCGTGCGGCAATTGATATAGAGACCGAAGCCCGCACCGACGAACCACGGGTGCAACAAGGTCTGCGCGATATAAAACAGGTAGAGGTTCAGCACCGCGGACGCAACATCCTGATCGTCCCTGAAGTTGTCGAACCAGCTCAGCCCGAGTGACTCCTGGTAGGCCTCCGGCACGAATGCAAAGCCAAGCAGGATGATGCCGAAGTACACCGCAAGCGCGAGATGCTGGTATGCGGCGGTTACGCCAATGCCGTGATTTAGCGTGACCTGGTTGAGCACTTTCGCGCGGGCACGACGACGTGCGCCGCTGAGTTGCTCCAGCTGCACTAGCGGCATCGCGACCGAACGGGCAAAGTGAAAGCGCAGCGGCGAAAGCAGGAATATCCAGTTGCGGCGCGCCAGGCCGGGCGTCGCACGAATGGCGGAACGCACGTCGGTCGGCTCACCGAACAGGCGCCGTGAAATGATGTACAGAATTGGCGCGCCGAACACCGGCTCGAGCCACCAGAACCCGATCAGCACCCAGCCGGGCGAATCCAGGTAAATAATGCCGAGTGTGGCCAACAGCAAGAACGGCAGCGTGGTCGCGAACCAGACCTTGTAGATCACGCCTGCATCACGACGCACCATGCGCGCCCCGAAGTCGACGGCTTCCCACGCACCGCGCGGCCGTAGCTCGGCCGTTACCGACTCAAGATTCACGGCGACCCATCAGGCTGAAGTAAATGATCGTTATCAGCCAGAGCGAGATGCCAACCACGATCTTGAGGTTGATGGGTGGCCAGGTCGTTGACGACCAGAACGCTTCTACAAATGCTGCCGCAACCAGCATCGCGGTACCGCCGTAGACGAGCGGCATGCTTTCCATCGCCCGGTCCCGAATCGCGTGCCAGCGTGACTTGCGCCCCGGTGCTACGGCCGCCATGCCAAGCATCAGCCCGGCACCGCCGAAGATCACGATCGCGGTCAGCTCGAACGCACTGTGACCTGACACAAACGGCCAGAAGGTTGAGGAAAAACCGGCCATCGTCAGGTGTGTTGCGACCGCGCCGAAGTACAGCCCGTTAAACGACAGGAAAAACATGCTGCCGATACCGAATACGAGCCCGCCGGCATAGGTTCGAAAGCCAATGCCGATGTTGTTGGCAATGTAGAAACCGAACATCAGTGCGTCGGTGTCGGACTCGCGTTCGCGTCCAAGCACGTCGTTGGCCGGGTCGTACATCTCTTCCATGCTGGCAACCTGGCCGGGGCTGATCAGTGAGTAAATAAGGTCCGGGTCCAGCGCAACCGCCACCGACATGCCCGCTATCGGCACGCAGAACAGCAAGGCCGACGCGAGCATGAATCGCCACTGCTTGCGGAACGCCTGCGGAAAGCCGAATGCGACGAAGCGCAGCATGGAACTGAAAATCGGTGTCCGGGCACGGTACAGATACTGGTGTCCATCCAGTGCGAGCCGATTGAGTCGCTGCTGCAGGCCGACGCTGTAGCGCCGTGCGCGCGCCAGCGCCAGGTGATGGCAAACCTGCCGATACGCGGCGGGAAAACCTTTGGCAATGTTGTCCTGTTCGCCGGAGTTTGCGACGGCGCGGCGTCCGGCCGTCATGATCGCGATCCATTCCTCGAACTGTTGCCAGTCGTCCTTGTAGCGGGCCTCGAAGGCTTCTTGTTTCACCGGCTCACCTCGCCACCGGCTAACCACGCAGCATGGCTGCGCAGCTCCTCGGCATTCACGTCGCCGAATACCGGCGACATCAGGTCTGCAAGCTCCTCGGCGCGATCGCGGTTCAAGCGCGGCGCACGTTCGCCGAAACTGACGACGGCCTGCTGTTCATCAAGAGTCAGCGGTACCTTGACCGGGCTAGGCTCGACACCGGCAAGCGAGGCTCGGCCGGTGTCCCGTTCCGCATAGACGACAACCGTGCCCGCAGCGAGATCGCCGAGGCGCTGGAAATTGCGACTCAACATGACGGCCACGCAGCCAAACAGGTAACAGCCCGGCAGCGTGTCGACGAAGCGCAGCAGGTTGCGGATCAACGACCCCGACCAGCCAACCGGTGTGCCGTTGGCATTCATGACGCGCAGACCGATCACCTTTTTGCCCGGCGTCGCGCCGTGTGCGAACACCTCGAACAGGACGTTGTAAAACCAGAGAATCAGGAAGATTCCGATCAGCGTCAGCCCCTGGCCCAAGTTGCCGAGGAAGGCGAGCACGATCGAACCGAAAATCAGGGCGATAAATTTGATGAATGCGTCGATCAGCCAGGCCAGTGCGCGCGAGCCGATGCCAGCGACCGGCAAACGCAGCTCGACGCCTTCCGGTGTATCGATGTTATAGGTGGTGTCTAAAAGCAATCGATCAATTCTTGCGCCGGGCGCCCCGAGCCATGGCCCATAGTAAAGGCGTCGCCGCCAATCGACAAAGCGTTTTGCGCCGGTTTCGATGCTAAGCTCTCGCGGCATCTTCTACATCTTCTTCACGCATTCGCTGTTCACGGACGTCGATACGCGCCTGCGCGATAAGGATCCGGACTACAGCTGGTCGCCAAACCTGATCGCGACGCTGTTTGTGTTGCTCACGATCATCAACCGGGTGGCCGATCGGGTCATGCCCGAAGCGCTGATCTCCGGCTGGGTGATTCTGTTCAGCGCGTCGCTGTGGTTCGTGTTGCCCGCGTTGCTGGTGCCTGCCCAGAAAGCGATCAATGCCGCCTGCAGCGACCCGAACGGCGCCTCGAATCGCAAGCTGACCGCCGCGAACTACGTCTGGTTACTGCTCGGCCTGCTTCTGTGGGCAGTGGTCCTGCTCGGCCTGGCCGCCATCTTCATGCCCGCTGCGTTCAGCTAGTCGATCTCGACAATCGTGCGGCCCGTTATGCTGCCGTCGATAAAGCCCTGGAACGCGCCGGGGAGCTCATCGAACGCGATCGTGTTGTGTCCAATCGTGTCCAGGTAACGCGGCTTAAGATCGCCGCCGATGCGCTGCCAGACGGTGCGCCGCAGGTCGCGCGGCGTGTCGACAGAGTTAATGCCGAGCAGGCACACGGCGCGCAGGATAAACGGCATGACCGTGGTGTTGAGCTTGAAGCTCGAAGCCAGGCCAACGCTCGCAATGTTGCCGCCGTAGCCGACCGTGCGCGTTAACCAGGTCAGGTAGTCGCCACCGAGGTTGTCGATAGCGCCCGCCCACATGATTTTCTCCAGCGGGCGCTTGCCGAGCTCTATCTGGTCGCGCAGCAGGATGCGCTGCGCACCAATGCTTTTGAGATAGCCCTCTTCGGTCGCCTTACCCGTTACCGCGACCGCCTCGTAACCGCGACTATCGAGCATGTCGATCGCAATGCTGCCAACGCCGCCGGTCGCGCCTGTGACAACCACCGGCCCGAGATCCGGTGACTGGCCGTTTTGCTCCATGCGATGAATCGCAAGTGCTGCCGTGTAGCCGGCCGTGCCGATCTGCATGACTTCATGCGCCGTCATGCCGTCCGGAATTGCCACGAGCGAACCACTGTCGACACGGGCGTATTGCGAGTAGCCGCCGTCGACGGTTTCGCTAAGACCGCACCCGTTGACGAGCACGGCGGTTCCCGCAGGAAACTCCGGGTCGTCCGATGACTCCACGACGCCCGCGAGATCGATCCCGCCGTTGAGTGGAAAGCGACGCAGGATGGCGCCGTTGCCGGTCGCCGCCAGCGCATCTTTGTAGTTGATCGTGGAATGGCTGACGCGAACGACGGTATTACCTTCTGTCAGGTCGTCGAGCGTCAGCTCCTGAAATCCGGCTACGACCTCGCCTTCCTGCTGGTCGATTCGGTAGGCGCGAAACGTGCTCATCAATTACCCCTTTTTCTCAAGTCGCTGCAGCCATGACACCAGCCCCTGCGCGTTCAGCACTGTATCAATCTCGAGGATCGAGCGCATCGCGTCATCGCTGCCCGCATAGCCATGCGCGCGCAGCCGCGACGACAGGTAGCGGTACATCGCGTCCTGTAGCGCGGCCTGCCGATCGTCAGCATCGCGATTGTTGAGCGCCATCGTTGCGTACGCATCGATGTCGTGATGCAGGTCGTTCGCGAGACGATCGAGCTCATCGACGCGGCTGTAATGCGTCAGGTAAACGTATTGCGGGTCGAAGCTTAGAATGCGGTCATAGGCGGCGTGCGCGGCGTCCGGATCAAAGTGGGTTGGCGTCGACGAAGGAAAAATAAACGCACCATTTGGCGTGTCGAGTTCGCGGTAAGACACGCCGAAACTGTCGCCGGAAAACACACCGCTCGCGACACCGTCGTAGATCGAATAATGATGCAGCGCGTGTCCTTCCGTGTAAAAGGTGCGCAGCTCTCGCCCGCCCAGGCTGAAGGTATCGCCCTCCTGCGGCTGGTCGATGCGCGATGCATCGATTGGCTCGAGTTCGCCGTACAGCTCGCGTGCCGCGTCCTCGCCGTAAACTGAAATCGTGCCGGCCATAAGCCGTGTCGGGTCAATCATGTGGTTCGCACCGCGCGGATGAATCACGCAGCGCGCGTTGGGTAACTGCTGCATGAGCAGTCCGGCGCCACCGGCATGGTCGAGGTGAATGTGCGTCAGGAACACGTAGTCGACGTCCGCTCTGTCGAGATCATTCTGCGCCAGCGCATCGATCAGGAGCGGCACCGCGTTGTTGGCGCCGGTGTCGACAAAAGCCGCGCGGCCGTTTTCTACGATGAGATGACTGGCATCCTGCAGTGGTCGCGCGTATTCGGTGTCGATGGCAACGACGCCATCGTTCAGCGTTGTCGTATGAGCGCGATGCTCGCTCAACGACTACTCGGGCCTGGTCGTTTCGAGGCCTTCAAGACCCGCAAAGTACGCCGCCAGCGCTTCGATATCTTCCTCGGCGATCAGTGCCGCCTGCGCGGTCATTACGGGGTCCTTGCGCGTACCGTCACGATATTGCCGCAACGAATTTTCGAGGTAATCCTCGTGCTGGCCAGCCAGCGTCGGCCACAGCGCATTGATGCTGATGCCGTTCGCGCCGTGGCATGCCGCACAGGCCGTCGCTTTTTCGAAAGACGCTCCCGGCGTGCCGCCCTCGGCCACCGTCTCGTTGCCGAGGGTTGCGAGGTACGCCGCGACATCTTCAATATCCTGGTCGGTCAGGCTCGTTGCCTGGCCCACCATGGTTGGATGCTCACGGCTGCCGTCTCGGTAACCCTTGAGTGCGATGACCAGGTAGCCGGCCTTCTGTCCGCCGAGCTTCGGCACGCGGTAGGACGGGTACGCGTTACGGTAACCCTCGATGCCGTGGCAGCCGAGGCAGCTATAGCCGATCTGTTCGCCGGCCTCGATGTCGCCTTCGGCGAGCACGGGCTGCGCGAAAAATACGGTCGCGAGTAACGCCGTCGCGGCGCTTGCTACGATCTTCATCTTCGTAATCACTTGATATTTCACTGGTTTTGGCGGCGAACGCGGCGAGCGTGCGGCCGTCGAGGCCGCTATGGTAGTGAGACTTGGCGCGCATTTCCAGCGATCCTGCCCGGTGCGGGCGATTCGTCGTGCTAGCATCCCCCGATACTTGGCGTGGGCATGGAGTTTTCGCGTGAAAAAAGGCGTATTGGCAGGGATCATTATTCTCGCCCTGGTACTTATCGTGTCACCGGGCATTGTCGGCAAACTCGGCGAGGAAAGTCTCGACGAAAACCTGAATCGCGCAGCCGATCAGTCGGCGGAACTCGTCGTGACCTCGCAGGGATTCGAGCGTGGCTGGTTCTCTTCTGAAGGCGAGCACCGCATCGAACTCGGCGACGGCGAGCTGCGCCAGATGCTGACGATGATGTCCGATGGCGGCGGCGAGCATCCGGTACTCATCATTAATACGAAAATTGACCACGGCATTATTCCGGTGACCTCCATGAGTCGAGATCACGGCTCACTGGCACCCGGACTGGGTAGCGCCGTGTCGACCATGCGACTCGAACTTGAGGACGGCTCAAGCGTCGACATTCCGGGCGAGATATACAGCAAGCTCGCGCTCAACGGCGACCTCGATTCCGAGTATGTCCTCGAAGCCGGGTCCACCGCCCTCGACGAGGGCACCGTCGAGTGGCTCGACGCGAACATCAAGATCGAGGCTGACGCCTCGTCCGGGGGTTACGGTTTCGACGGCGAGATTGGCGGCATGGTCATGACCGAGGACAGCGACGTCATGACCATCGGCCCGATGTCGTTCTCGGGTGATCAGGAGCCGGGCGAGTTCGGCTACCTCGTTGGCGACGTCGATTTCACGATGGACTCGGTGCGCGTTGTGTCGAACGGTAACGAAGCCGTCAACATGAGCGGCCTGAAGGTGGTTGCCGATAACGCGGTGGACGGTGACAGGGTTGTCGGCGAAGGATCGATTATCGTTGAGTCCATGACCGTTCCCGACTTTGGCAACATCGCCATGAATATCCAGGCGACGTCGAATACGGACGCCGAAGCGCTCGGCCTGCTGATGGCTGCGATGGACAAATTGCCGCCGGATGCCGACCCGTCGCTTGCGATGATGATGGCCGAGCAGGAAGGCAAAAACCTGTTCGCCGCGGGCCTCGACTTCGCGGTACCACGTTTTGATGTCGAACTGCCGATGGGCGCCGTCGAGATGGCGATGTCATTCTCGACGCCCGAGCAGGACCGTGATGCGTTCGAATGGACGTCGCTCTTGCTGAAGGGCCAGGCCAGCTTCGATATGAAAGTCCCCGAAGCGCTCGTGCAGATGGCAACGTCGATGAATCCGCAGGCCGGTGGCATCGTCGCCATGGGCTACCTGCGCAAGGAGGGCGACTATTACGTCATGGACGCCGATATGGAGCAGGGCCTGCTGACGATTAACGGCGCGCCGATTCCTATTCCGATGGGAGCTTTCTAGCGGCGTTCCAGTCGCCTTCTAGGCGCTGTTTCTGCGCGTCGACACGCGCGGATCCGGTATTGGTACGGCGTCGATCAGCGCCCGCGTGTGCGGGTGCTGCGGTGACTGGAACAGCGTTTCGTTATCCGCGGTTTCGACCAGCCTGCCTTTGTACATCACGGCGACGCGGTGACTGATCGATCGCACGACCGCGAGATCGTGCGAGATGAAGATGATCGACAAACCGGTCTCGTCCTGAACCCGCTGTAACAGTTTCAGGACCCGCATGCGCACGGTGCCATCCAGCGCGGCAACGGCTTCATCGCAAATCAACACCTGCGGATCGAGTATCAACGCGCGCGCGATCGCGACGCGCTGCGCCTGCCCGCCGGATAGCTGGTGAGGTAAGCGGCTCGCAAATGATTCATCGAGACCAACCTTTTTGAGAATTTCGATGACGCTTGCCGAACGCTCGCCCGCAGACATCATCGGCGCGTGCACGATCAGCGATTCAGCGACGAGATCCATAACGCGCATTTTCGGGTCGAGCGCGGCGACCGGGTCCTGGTAGACGAGCTGCAGCTCACGACGCTTGTCGAGCGGCCGACGGTCAATGTCCGCCTCCAGCGGTTCGCCGGCGTACACGACGGTGCCGCGGCGCATCGGCACAAGCCCGAGGATCGCGCGCACCAGGCTGGATTTGCCCGAGCCGGACTCGCCCACAACGGCAAGCGTTTCGCCGGCGCGGAGCGTCAGGCTGGCGCCCTCGATGGCGGCAAACTCACTATGGCGATCGGACTGGTAGCTGACGGCGACATCTTCGGCAACGAGCAGCGTTTTGGCTTCGATGGGCAGCACGTCCGGCCCGCGATCAATGCGTGGGGCAGCGGCCAGCAACGCTTTCGTGTGTTCATGGCGCGGCGCGGCGAACACCGAGTTGGTCGGCCCTGACTCGACGACGCAGCCGTTTTCAAGCACCGTCATGTGTTCGCAGTGCCCCGCCACGATTCCCAGGTCGTGTGTAATCAAAAGCAGTGCCGTTTCGTCGCGGAGCTCTTCGAGCAGGTCGAGTATCTGTGCCTGGACCGTCACGTCGAGCGCCGTCGTCGGCTCATCGGCGATCAAAAGGTCGGGCCCCGCAATCAGCGCGGACGCAATCATCACGCGTTGCCGCATCCCGCCCGACAGTTGGTGCGGATAGGCATCCACCTGGCGGCCCGGGTCGGGCAGCCCGACTCGCTCAATCATTTCGAGGACGCGTCGCTTTGCTTCGGTCTTATCGGTCACACCGTGCGCGCAGACGACTTGCAGTAACTGCCGACCGATACGCAGGTACGGGTTCAGCGCCTGCATCGGGTCCTGAAACACAATGCCGATGCGTCGCGCACGAATCGCATTCATTTCGACGTCCGACTTGCCGAGCAGCTGTTCGCCGTCGAATTCGATGCTGCCGCTGACCTCCGCGTCGGCCGGCAGCAAGCCGAGGATCGCAAGCGCGGATTGCGACTTGCCGGATCCGGACTCGCCGACGATGCCCACCGATTCGCCACGTTCAACAAAAACATCGACACCGTCGACAACGGTCGTGTCGCCATAGCGAATTGTGAGTCCGGTAACGTCGAGCAGGCTCATCGCGCGCGCCTCGCGTCAAAGTAGTCACGCAACGCATCGCCGAGAAAATTGAAGCTCATCAGCATCGTTGCCAGCAGCGTAGCCGGAATCAGCAACAACCACGACGCGCTCTCCATGTAGTTGACGCCGTCATTGACCAGCGACCCGAGCGAGGTTTTCGGCGCCTGGATACCCAGCCCGAGAAAGCTCAGGAACGACTCAACGAGAATCGCCTGCGGGATAGTCAGTGTGATGTACACAACAACAATGCCGAGCACATTGGGTGCGATATGGCGCGTGATGATGCGCGCGGTGCTGACACCGGTCAGTCGGGCTGCTTCAACAAACTCGCGCTCCTTCAAACTGATTGTCTGACCGCGCACGATACGCGCCATATCGAGCCAGTTGATCGCGCCGATCGCGACGAAGATCAGCAGGAAGTTCTGCTCGAACGCCACCATCAGGAGGATGACGAAAAAAATGAAGGGCATGGCGTACAGGGTGTCGACAAAGCGCATCATGAGCGCATCGACGCGACCACCCACGTACCCCGCGATCGCACCGTATGTAACACCGATCACGAGGCTTACAAGGCTCGCCACGATGGCAACCAGCAACGTCATGCGTATGCCGAGCATGGTTCGCACGAACACGTCGCGGCCCAGCTCATCCGTGCCGAACCAGTGCATCCCTGCCAGTGTCGGCGCCTGCAGCTGAAGGTTAAAGTTGGTCGCGGCGTAGCCGTGCGAGCTGATCCAGGGACCTACGATCGCGGCTGCGAGTAATACCAGTAAGACGAGTGCGCTTTTCTTCATCGCTGCCGCACCCGCGGGTCAAGCACGCCGTAGAGTATGTCGACGAGCAGGTTCATCGCGATGACCAGCGATGCATACAGGATCACGATACCAAGCACGAGCGTGTAATCCCGGTTCAGTGCGCCGCGGACAAAAAACTGGCCAAGCCCGGGGATGCCGAACACTTCTTCGACAACGACCGAGCCCGTCAGGATCGCGGCAATAGCAGGGCCGAGGTAGGACAGCACAGGCAGCATCGCAGGTCTGAGCACATGCACGCGGACCAGCGTTTTTGTCGCAAGGCCCTGTGCCCGCGCTGTGCGAACAAAGTCACGACTGAGGACGTCGATCACGCTTGCGCGCGTAAGCCGTGCCACATAGGCAATCTGCGGGAGCGCCAGCGTGACGACCGGGAGAATGAACTTTGCGGCACCGTTGCTGCCGCTCCAGCCCGCCGGCAGCCACTGCAGTTTGACCGACAACAACAACACGAGCACCGGCGCGACTACAAACACGGGAATAGAAATGCCCGTCATCGCAAACGACATCAGCGCGCGATCAAGCAGCGAATCCTGCCGCAGGGCCGCGGCAGTGCCGGCGCTGACACCGACCAGTAACGCCAGCATCATCGCCAGCGCGCCGAGCTGCAACGACAGCGGAAAACCGATCGCGATGAGCTCCGAGACCGTGTAGTCAACGTAGCGATAGGACGGTCCAAAGTCGCCGCGGATAACATTGCCGAGGTAGTGCACAAACTGCTGCGGCAGCGGCTCATCAAGCCGGTAGTGTTTTTCGAGGTTCTCGAGTACTTCGGGGGAGGCCGCGCGTTCGTTGCTGAACGGGCCGCCTGGCGCCGCATGCACCATCAGGAACGCGAGGGCGATGACCAACAGCAATGTCGGTATTGCCCCTGCCAGTCGAAGCAGGGTGTAGCGCAGCAAGTCGTTGATCCAGCGCGGCTATTCGGCCGCTTTGAAGCTCAGATGCTGAGAGTAATGGTAATCCAGAACGTTGTCTCCCCAACCTTCGATGTCGGGGTGGATCAGGTGCTTCGAAACGTAGAAATAAATCGGAATTGTCGGGTGGTCAGCAAGCATCACGCGTTCGGCTTCTTCGAGATACAGCCGACGCCGCTCCGGGTCAACCTGTAGCGCGGCGCGGGTCATCAGCGAATCGTATTGTTCGCTCGAGTAGCCCGGCATGTTCATCGGGTTGCCGGTTTGCAGGTTCTTCAGAAAGTCGTGCGCGTCGTCGTAGTCGCCGATCCAGCTTGAGCGAAATACCTGGGTGACTTCCTGCTCGCGCATGTTCGCCAGCAGCACCTGGAATTCTTCATTGATCAGCGTCGCCTCAAAGCCGAGCACCTCTTGCCACATTGACTGTATCGCGAGCGCCACGCGCTGGTGCGTATCCGACGTGTTGTAGCGTATTTCAACGTCGAGCGGGTTGTCTTCGCTGTAGCCCGCCTCGACATAGAGACGGCGCGCAATCTGGTTGCGCTCGTCCTGCGTCAGCGCCGCGTAGCTCAGCTGCGGCGGCTCGTAGTTGCTCATGCCGGGCCGCACCCAACTGTAGGCCGGCGCTTCGCCACGACCGGTGACGCGCTCAACGATCAGCTCGCGATCAATCGCCATCGACAGCGCCTGGCGCAGTTTCGGGTTGTCCTTGAATGGCGGCTTGGTCAGGTTATAGCCGTAGTAGTAAATGCCGAGGTACGGCGCGACGCGCAGCTGGTCGCCCATCTCGTCACGCACTTGCGCAAAGTTTTCCGGCGGCACAACCGAGGTGATATGAATTTCACCGGCGCGATAACGCGCGAGCTCGGCCGTTTCCTGGACAATGATGTGATGCTGCACCTCGTCAATCGCCGTCGCGGCGTTGTTCCAGTAATGCTCGTTGCGACGCAGCACGATAATGGAGCCCGGGATCCACGCGTTTAAGACGTATGCCCCGTTGCTGACGAGGTTGCCCGGGCGCGCGAAGCTGTCGCCGTGTTCGGCCAGCGACGGCGCGTGCATCGGGTACGCCGCCGGGTGTGTCAGCAAACTCAAAAGGTAGGGCGTCGGGCGCGCCAGTTTGATCACCAGCGTGTGATCGTCAAGCGCGCCAACTTCGGCGATGTCCGACAGAAACTCGGCGTAAAACGCGGCGGTTGCCGGGTCGACCAGGCGCTCCATGCCCGTGACGAAGTCCTGTGCCGTTACCGGGTCGCCATTCGACCAGCGCGCTTCCGGTCGCAGGCTGAATGTGTAGGTTAGCCCGTCCTCGGATATTTCCCAGCTCGAGGCCGTGCCGGGAATCAGCTCACCGCCAGGCGAGTGCGTAACGAGCCCTTCGCCAAGGTCGCGCAGGACATCAGCCGCCTGGATGCTTCGTGCCTTGTGGGCATCGAGCGACTCGGGCTCCGTGGGCAGCGCGCGCTTGAGAACCGAACCGTATTCTTCGGCGTTATCGTTTCCGCCGCAGCCTGCGACGATTAGCAGCGTAGCGAGGAGCCAGATACTGATCTTTTTCATACCGCAAAGCATACCTGAAAGCTCTTTGATTTCTGCCGAATGGATCAAGTTGCACGGGCCCCTGCCAACACTATTGGTCGGCGAGCCGCACATGCGTACGTCAAACACGTTGTTGGCAACGCCTCAGGCGGTTTTTTTGAGCTGGCGTTTCTTGATGTGAATCAGCAGCAGGCTGACGGCCGAGGGCGTCATACCCTCGAGTCGAGAAGCCTGCCCGAGCGTGTCCGGCCGCGCGGCACTCAGTTTCTGGCGCGCCTCGTTCGACAATCCGTCGACGGTCTCGTAGTCGATATCGGCCGGCAGTCGCAACGACGCCTGTTTCGCCTGTTTTGCGATCTCGCGCTCCTGGCGATCGATGTAGCCCGCGTACTTGGCCTGGACTTCGACCTGTAGTTCAACCTGCTCGCGCTGTTCTTCGGGCAGCTCCAGCAGTGCCTCGCCCACTCCCACTTCCGGCAACAACGTGACATCGCTGTAACCGATGCCCGGGCGCTTCAAGAGGGCGACGGCTCTCGCCTGGTAGTCCTTGACGTTAATGCCTGCGAGTCGCTCCTGTTCGTTCGCAACCGCGCCGCGCTTCGTCGTGAACGTCGACCAGCGATATTCATCGACGAGGCCAAGCTCATAGCCTTTTGGTGTCAGGCGCAGATCGGCATTGTCCTCGCGCAGCAGCAGGCGATATTCCGCCCGGCTCGTGAACATGCGATACGGCTCCGACACACCGCGTGTTATCAAGTCGTCGATCAGCACACCCATGTACGCCTCGTGGCGTTCCGGGTACCACTCCTCACGCTCTCTGGCACGGCGCGCGGCGTTCAGGCCGGCAAGCAGACCTTGTGCGGCCGCTTCTTCGTAGCCTGTCGTGCCGTTGATCTGGCCCGCAAAGTAGAGTCCTTCAACGTGCTTCGTCTCGAGCGTCGGTTTCAGGTCCCGCGGGTCGAAGTAATCGTATTCAATTGCATAACCGGGCTGCGTGATCACGGCTTTTTCGAAGCCCGTGATCGAATGCACGAAGCGCTCCTGCACGTCCGCAGGCAAGCTCGTTGAAATACCGTTCGGGTAAACGACGTCGGTTGTCAGCCCTTCGGGCTCGACGAAAATCTGGTGCGAGTCCTTGTCGGCGAAGCGCACAATTTTGTCTTCAATCGACGGACAGTAGCGTGGGCCGACGCCCTCGATCTGGCCCGTATACATCGGCGACTGATCAAGCGACGCACGAATGATGTCGTGCGTTTCCTCGGTGGTGCGCGTAATCCAGCACGAAATCTGCTGCGGGTGTTCGTTGCGCTGGCCGAGAAACGAAAACACAGGCACCGGAACGTCGCCCGGCTGCTCCTGCATGAGTTCGTAGTTCAACGTCGCGCCATCAAGTCGTGGCGGCGTACCGGTTTTCAGGCGCGCGACATTGAACGGCATTTCGCGAAGCCGCGCGGCGAGGTTGTTCGACGGTGCATCGCCGATACGACCCCCTGCCTGTTCACTGCTGCCGACGAGAATGCGGCCGCTTAAAAAGGTACCAACCGTCAGCACGACAGTCGCGGCGACGAGTGACTCACCCTGGTTCGTTACGACGCCGGTCACGCGGTCGCCGTCGACGATGAGGTCGTCAACCATAGCCTCATGAAGTTCAAGTCCGGCCTGCCCGGTCACGATGTCCTGGATCGCCGCACGATAAAGCTCGCGGTCGGCTTGCGCCCGGGTCGCGCGAACAGCCGGGCCTTTCGACGCATTCAAGGTCCGGAACTGGATGCCCGCGCGGTCGATTGCGCGGGCCATCGCGCCGCCCAGCGCATCAATTTCACGCGTCAGGTGGCCTTTGCCAATGCCGCCGATCGCCGGGTTGCAGCTCATCTGTCCGAGCGCCACGATTTTTTGCGTCACGAGCAGCGTGTGCGCACCCGCCCGTGCGGCGGCAAGGGCTGCCTCCGTCCCGGCGTGTCCGCCGCCTATCACAATTACATCGAAACGCTGCGTCATCGGATAAGGAACATTGATCAAAAAGTAACCAGCAAGGGGCGCGAATTCTAGACTTGGCAAGGCCTTCGCGCCAGTGAAACTTTACTAATTATAAGCGCTTGTCCAAGATAGCCGCTCGATTGCTGCAGGGCCTTTCATGATCCGCACCCTATTGCCGCTGCTGGCACTGCTCCTCGTGGGGCCGGCCACAGCACAAACCCTAGAGCTTGACGATTGCCGCATCAGCGCCGGCTCGGGCATGCCAAGCATGAAAGCCCGCTGCGGGATGCTCACGCGGCCGCTCGATCCGAGCGGCCAGGTAGAAGGCGACATCGAGCTGCGTGTTGCGGTTGTTCCCGCGCTCAACCTGACGCCGGAGACCGACCCTGTCGTGCCGATTGCGGGCGGCCCCGGACAGGGCTCCGTGCAGTTCTACACCGCCTATTCGTCGGCGTTCGAGCCCGTGCGCCGCAATCGCGACATTCTGCTGGTCGACCAGCGCGGCACGGGCGATTCGGCGACGATGGACTGTGAGTTTGACGACGATCTTGTCGAAGGACAGTACTCGACGGAGCTCACGATCAAGTACACGCAGCAATGTCTCGATGAGCTACCACACGATGCGCGCTTTTTTACGACGTCGGTCGCCGTACAGGATCTCGATGCCGTGCGCGAAGCGCTCGGCTACCCCGCTTTGAATCTGTACGGCGTGTCGTACGGCTCGCGTGTCGCGCAACACTATGCGCGCCAGTATCCGCAGCACACTCGCACGATTACGATCGACGTCGTCGTTCCGCCGCAAAAATCGCTGGGCCCGGAAATTGCGACCGAAAGCCAGGCGGCGGTCGACAACATTCTGGGGCGCTGCCTTGACGATACCGCTTGCAGCGAGCACTTCCCGAACATCGACCAGACATTCGACGATGTGCTGGCGCGCCTGACCGACGCACCCGTCGATGTCGTGGCGCCACATCCAAGCACGGGACGGCCGGAGGCTTTCGCCTTTGGGCAGAACGAGTTTGCCGTCGCCATCCGATTGCTGGCCTACAGCCCGAGGTCAATTGCGCTGATGCCGCTGCTCATCCACGAAGCCGGTGAAGGCCATTACGTGCCGCTCGCTTCGCAATACCTCATGACGATGATCTCTTTGACCGACGCGCTGTCGCTGGGCATGCACAACAGCGTCATGTGCAGCGAGGATGTACCGTTCTTCGATCCTGAAACCATCGACTACGACGCGCTGGCCGCCAGTTACATGGGACCACTGCAGCTCGATGCGCTCGAGGCGATCTGCTCAATCTGGCCGGCCGGCCCGATCGACGACGGCTTCAAAGAACCGCTCGCAACAGACCTGCCGGTGCTGCTGCTATCAGGCGACGTCGATCCCATCACGCCACCGTCCTGGGCGAACCTCGCGATGGTCGACATGGACAACGCGCGGCACCTGATCGGCAAGGACCAGGGGCACGGCCAGATTGCCGTCGGCTGTATGCCGGAGATCGTTGCAGACTTTATCGAGACCGCCGATCCACAATCACTGGACACCGATTGCATGGAGCGCAGTTTCGTCATGCCGTTCTTCGTGGACTTTTCGGGGCCGGCGCCATGATCAAGGTTGACCAAATCCACAAGTCGTTCGGCAAGGTGCACGCCGTGCGCGGTGTCAGCTTCGACGCGCCGGACGGCAAGATTACCGGGCTGCTTGGTCCAAACGGCGCGGGCAAGTCGACCACGCTGCGCATTCTCTACACGGTGCTGCGTCCGGACGGCGGCAACGCCACCATCGACGGCGCAGATGTCGTTACCGACAGTCTCGGCGCGCGCAGTCGCATCGGCGCACTGCCGCATGGCGCCGGCCTGTATCCGCACCTCACCGCGCGCGAAAACATTGAGTACTACGCGCGACTTTGCGGCATGGAAAACGGCACGATCGGCGATCGCATCAACGACATCGTAAAACTGCTCGAAATCGAGGATTTCGTCGACCGCCGCACGAAAGGCTTCTCGCAGGGGCAGCGTACCAAGGTGGCGCTCGCGCGCGCACTCGTTCACAACCCGCAGAACGTCATCCTTGACGAACCCACGAACGGACTCGACGTCATGGCGACGCGCAGTCTGCGCAACCTGATCCTGAAGCTGCGCGACGACGGCCGCTGCGTCTTGTTCTCGAGCCATGTCATGCAGGAGGTTGCCGCGCTTTGCGACGACATTTGCATCATCGCGAACGGCCAGGTCGCGATCGACGATTCCGCGGACGGCATTCGCGAGCGCACGGGGTGCGATGATCTCGAAGATGCGTTCGTTGCCGCGATTGGCATGGTGCCGACGGTGGGAGACGAGTAATGCGAACCTTTTTCACCGTCTTTTTAAAAGAAATCGTCGACAATCTGCGTGACCGCCGCACACTCGCGTCTGCGCTGATCCTTGGTCCGATCTTCGGCCCTGTACTGTTCGCTTTCGTCATTAACCTGTCGATCGAACGCAGCATCGAAAGTGCCGAGCAGCCCATGGAGCTGCCCGTAATCGGGGCCGAGCATGCGCCCAATCTGGTGCGTTACCTCGAAAGCCGCAATATCGACATTGTAGAAGGCCCCGAGGACGCCGCCGCCGCCGCAGACGCCGTGAAAACCGGCGTGCACGACGTGGTGTTGTTTATTCCCGAAACTTTCGGAGAACAGCTTGCGGACATGATTCCTGCGAGGGTCGCCGTGTACTCGGACCAGGCGAACACGACCGGCGAGCGCGATGCCCGGCGTGCCCGGCGCGCGCTGTATGCCTACAACCAGGAAATTGCCTCGGGCCGATTGTCGGCGCGCGGCGTTAATCCGATGCTGCTGCGGCCGCTCAATGTCGACGATATCGATGTCTCAACACCCAGCGGTCGTTCGGCCATGCTGCTCGGCATGATGAGTTACTTCTTTATCTTTGCACTGCTCATGGGCGGCATGTATCTCGCGATCGATACAACGGCCGGCGAGCGTGAGCGTGGTTCACTCGAGCCACTGCTGTCGCTGCCGGTTACGCGCGGCCAGCTTATTCTCGGCAAGATTGCAGCGACCTGCGTGTTCATGTCGTTCTCGCTGCTGCTGAGCCTGTTGTCGTTTTATGTGGTGCTTAAATTCATGCCGCTTGAACAGCTCGGTATGACGCCAAACTTCTCGTTGACGGTAGTCGCGGCGGCATTCCTGTTGCTGGTCCCGTTTATCGTTCTCGGCGCATCGCTGATGACGCTCGTGGCTTCGTTCACGAAGAGTTACAAGGAGGCGCAGACCTGGCTCAGCGTGGTACTTATCGCACCCACGCTGCCGATCCTGATCGTGAGCATCCTGACTTTGCGCCCGCGGCTTGAATTCATGTTTATACCCAGTCTCAGCCAGCACCTGATCCTGGTCGATATGGTCAAGAACGAACCGCTGAACCCCACGCATGTCGCCATTTCCGTGGTCAGCACCCTCGCAATCGGTGCGCTCCTGACCTGGGTATGCGCGCGCCTCTACCGTCGCGAGGGCCTGCTGGGCTAACATTGGGCGCCCGGCGACAAGAATAACTCTATGGCTTTGTTCTCCGAACTGAGGCGTCGCAACGTCCTCAAGGTGGCGCTCACCTATTTGCTCGCGGCCATGCTACTCCTGTGGCTGGTCGGCGGACCGCTGACTGCGGCGGGCGCACCTGCCTGGGCCAATGAGTTCGTGTTGCTGGTGCTGGCGATCGGTTTTCCGGTTGCGTTGATCTTCGCGTGGACCTACGAGATCACGCCAGCCGGCATCAAGAAGACGCTCGATGTCGACCAGACGCAGTCGATCGTTTTCAAGACCGGCCAGAAGCTGAATGCCGCTGTTGCGGTGCTGGTCGTTCTCGGCGCGCTCGCCCTGATCGGCGAGCGACTGATGCCGACCTTCGAGTTCCCAACGGTTGAAGAAATTGTACCGCTGGTGCGCGAGCCGCTGTACGAGTCGCCAAACAACCCCGACGTGCCTCAGGAAATCCGCTCGTACACACTCGACAACGGTCTGCGCATGATTGTCTGGCCTGACCACGACATACCGAATGTCGTGCTTTACAACTTCGTGCGTGCCGGCGGTCGCAATGAGTACCCGGGCATTACCGGTCTGTCGCACTTTTTTGAGCACATGATGTTCAACGGCACCAAGAAGCGCGAGCAGGGTGCTTTCGATAGCGAGATGGAGGCCGCCGGCGGTTCCAACAATGCGTACACCTCGAACGACCTGACGGTTTATCAGGACTGGTTCCCGCGCTCGGCGCTTGACGTGGTTTTCGAGCTCGAGGCTGACCGCCTCGAGAACCTGGCGATCGATCCCGAGGTCGTTGAGTCGGAGCGTGGCGTGGTTTATTCCGAGCGCCGCCTGCGCGTCGACAATGACACGTCGGGGCATCTGTTCGAACAGATGCTCGCGACCGCGTTCATTGCACACCCGTACCAGTTCCCCGTGATCGGCTGGCCGTCGGACATCGAAAACTGGTCGCAGGAAGACCTCGAAAGTTTTTTCCAGACCTATTACGCACCGAACAACCTGACAATGGTCGTCACCGGTGATGTCGACGCCGAAGCGATATTTGTCCTGGCTGACGATTACTTTGGCGGCATCTCCTCGCAGGAACCACCGCAACCAGTGACGACGGTTGAGCCCGAGCAGCGTGGCGCGCGGCATTTTGTGGTCGAGGCCGAAACACAGACGCCCCTCTTGCATATGGCGTTTCACGCCGGTCGCGCCGCAGACCCGCAAACGTTGCCGATGAATGTGCTCCTGAATGTCCTGGCAGGCGGCGCGTCCTCACGCCTGCACCAGCGGCTGGTCGAAGACGAGCAGATCGCGCTTGCCGTCGGCGGATTCCAGATGGAAGGTTTCGATCCGGGTCTCGTCTATTTTTACCTGACACTGCCGCCCGGCGGTGATCCAAATGCTGTCGAGGCGCGCATGCTCGAGGAATTGCAAAGCATCGTCGACGAGGGCGTGTCCGACGCCGAGCTCGCGAAAGCCCGCAACATTATGCTGGCGGACTACTGGCGCAGCCTTGCAACGATCAACGGCAAGGCCAGTGTGCTGGGCAATGCCGAGGTGTTCCTCGGGGACTATGAACGCGCCTTCGACCTGCCGGCCAAGCTCGAGGCGCTTTCAATAGAAGACATCCAGGCCGCGGCCAGGGCGGTGTTCGATGAGCGCCGCATGACCGTGGGCGTGCTGCAGGCGGCGGAGGGCGAGGAATGACGCGATATATGCTGGCCCTTTGCCTGATCGTTTTCGGCGGCAGCGCCGCGGCTCAGGGCGTAACGTTACCCGATCCCGTGCGCGTGGAGCTCGACAACGGCACCACCCTGATCCTGATCGAAAAGCACGACGTGCCGCTCATCGGTCTCGAGGCGACCGTTGCCGGTGGCGCCGTGGCGGATCCGCCCGACAAGCACGGCCTTGCCAACCTCCTTGCCGGGTTGCTCAGCAAGGGCGCCGGTGAGCGGTCCGCTGCCGAGTTCGTTGAGGCCGCCGAGGCCGTCGGCGGTGAGATCAGAGCTGCAGCCGGGCGTGAGGCCATCTATGTGTCTGCCGATTTTATGGCGAAGGACGCGGCGCTCATGGTTGAGCTGCTGGCCGACATGTTGCGGCGTCCTACCTTGGCTCAAAGTGAGTTCGCCAAACTGCGCGAGCGCTCGATCAACCTTATCAAGTCGGCGAAAAGCTCGGACCCGAGCGAGCTGCTGTCGGACTATGCGAATGCGTTCCTGTTCGGCGATCACGCCTACGGCAACCCGCCGGGTGGCAGCGAAGCGTCGCTTGCGGCGATTTCGCGCAGTGATGTAGTTGCTTATTACAACGACCACTTTGGTGGCGATCGCCTGACGGTCGCTGTGTCGGGCGACTTCGATGCAATGACGATGCAGGTATTGCTGACGGAGGCCTTTGGCGACTGGGAGGCAGCGAGCGGAGAGCCGACTACAGTGGACGCACCGCCGCCGGCCGCCGGCGGGCGTGTTTACCTGGTCAACAAGCCAGACGCGACCCAAACTTACTTTTCGATCGGCAATGTGGGTGTGGCGAGAAACTATGCGCAGCGCGCAGAGCTCGATCTCGCCAACACGGTATTTGGCGGTCGCTTTACGTCTATGCTGGTTACCGAGTTGCGGACCAAGTCCGGGCTGAGTTACTCGGCACGCTCAAGTCTCGCGCGGCACCGTCAGCCGGGCTCGGTGTTCATCACGTCGTTCACAGAAACCGGAACTACAGTCGCGGCGATCGACGTCGCGCTGGCCACGCTCGGACAATTCCAGGACGCCGGACTCGATGACGAGATGCTGCTGTCGGCGCGCAACTATGTGATGGGGCAGTATCCACCGCGCTTCGAGACGGCCGCGCAGATCGCCGGCCTGTACGCCATGCTCGAGCTATACGGTCTCGAGAAAAGTTACGTCACCGAATACGGTGCGAACCTTACTGCGGCGACTACTGAGTCGATTGCCGCCGTTATCGACGAGGTATACCCGGCGCCGGACGAGCTCGTGTTTGTATTAATTGGCGACGCCGAGAAGATTCGCGAGCAGGTCGCGCAGTACGGTGATGTCACCGAAATCGACATCACCGAACCGCGCTTCCATCCGTAACTCGCTAGACGGACCGGCTAGAAGAAGAACCGTCCACCGATGCCGAAGGCCGTAACGTCGTCGTCAAAATCGCCGATGACGCCCAGGGAGAACGCGTCCGTGAAGTGGTACCACGCGCCGACGCCAAACGAGGTTCCGTCTGCGCCGCCACCCAGATCGACATAAGAGATTGAGCCGGCGAGCTCGACCTTGTCGGTGACATTGCTGCGCACGCCAACCGACGCGCCCAGGCCCGACTCATCGGCCGAACCGAAGCCGCTTGCCGATACATCGAAGTTGACCCACAGAAGGTTCGCGAACATGCTGGTGTTCGGCGCAATTTCTGTGTGGTAACCACCGCCGATTGCGAATTCCTTGAGGTCAACGCCAAAGTCGAGGCCAGTGTCGCTGTAACCGGCAATGATGTGCCAGTCCTGGCCAACCTCGAACGAGCCGCTAAGGCCGAATCCGTCGCCATCGACATCGATGAAGCTGTCGTCGAGTTCGACCGTCTGCCAGGTTAGCTGGAAGTAGTCGTAGCTAGGCTGCTCGGCCAGAGCCGACGTTGACATCATGACCAGCAGTGCCCCTGCGAAGTAATTTTTCATAATGTGTGTCCTTTTCCTGTGTAAGTCGCCCGGTAATCCCCAACGCTAGCAGAGCCTTATACGGCCGCACGGCTGTACCGCAGCTGAATAGAAGCCATGGCGATATGGTGCCCGACACCGGACCGCAGCAAATGGGGATGGGCTGTTGAAGTCCTGATTGTTAGACGAGGGGGCAGAGCGCCCCCTCGTCCAAGGGGCCTAGATGTCGTAGCCGCGTTCGTCGTGCTCGGTCAGGTCGACACCATTTGTTTCTTCTTCAGCGGATACGCGCAGCGCTGTCAGCTTATCGACGATCTTAAGTAGTAAGAAGGTGATGACACCGCACCAGACAATAGTGGCGACCATTCCGATGGCCTGAACACCAAATTGCTGGCCGATACTCACACCATCTGCGAGCCCGAGACCGCCGTATTCGGCGCTGGCGAACACCGCGGTCAACAGGATTCCCAGCATGCCGCCTACGCCATGCACAGGGAAGACATCGAGGGAGTCGTCGATCTCGAATCTACGTTTGATCAACATCGTCGCGTAGAAGCACACGATGCCCGCGGCCAAACCAATGAAGATTGCGCCGCCTGGCCCCACGTAACCCGACGCCGGGGTGATTGTGCCAAGCCCGGCGACCATGCCCGTAACGATGCCCAGGACGCTCGGCTTTCCAAAACGAATCCACTCGGCCGCCATCCACGCAAGTGAGCCCGATGCAGCGCCGAGGTGTGTAACGAGCATCGCCATGCCGGCCGCGCCATCCGCAGCGACCGCGCTGCCCGCATTGAATCCAAACCAGCCGACCCAAAGCATGCACGCGCCGGCAACCGTCCAGGGCAGGTTGTGGGGTGCCATCGGTGTCTTCGGAAATCCACGGCGATTGCCGATGACCAACGCGGCGACAAGCGCCGCGACACCCGCATTAATGTGTACAACGGCACCGCCTGCGAAATCCATAAACCCAAGCTCTGCAAGCCAGCCACCGCCCCAGACCCAATGTGCGACCGGAATGTAGACAAATACGAGCCACAGCACGCTGAATAACAACATCGCCGAAAATCGCATGCGCTCGGCAAAGGCGCCCACAATCAA